>CALXVD010000017.1 GCA_944391865.1 uncultured Clostridia bacterium | reverse complement strand
TTGGCAGGGGTAGAAGGATTCGAACCCTCACAGGCGGTTTTGGAGACCGATGTGCTACCATTAACACTATACCCCTAAATTAGTTACTTAATTATATTAGCACAGAATAATAAAATATGCAAGGGAAATTTTATTTTTAATCAGACAAATTGTAATTTGTATGATTGTATTTCGTTTTTGGAATTTGGTTTTTTGCTGTAGGGGCGGAATCTATTTCCGCCCGCAAACAAACCATTTCGGGCAGATATGGAATCTGCCCCTACAAATATTTGCAATTTGTTTAGTTCCAAATTCAAAAATCCAAACACCAAATTCTATTTTACAAATTCCAATTTATATAACCAAACCGTTGTAAATAATGCAAAAATATAATATAATAATATATGTACATGGGGATGTAATTGGTTTCGACAGTAATTTAGAAGTATAAGCTGCGAGTAGTGGATGGTTGCTTTGGCCACTTAAAAAAAGCAAATTAAATATAAACGCTGATAATGATAGATTAGCATACGCTGCCTAAGTTGCGGCGTCGTTTTACCATAAAGCCTACTGTTATGGATAAAGCGCCGAATAAAGTAGGAAACGAGCTTACCTTTTGTTTCGAAGGTAAGGGGTAGCATAGAAACTACTTAAAACTTTCGTTTGTTTGTTAATGAAAATTTTAAGGAAATCTAATAACAAACTACACTCGTAGATGCTTGTATGGAAAAGTTATTGGACGAGGGTTCAACTCCCTCCATCTCCACCAAAAATAAAAGTCACAACTTTATGTTGTGGCTTTTAAAATATTTTCATTATTTTATTATATTTGGGAATTAATCCTTCTTTTTTATCAATTAAGCTAGGCTTTGCTTGATAAACACCAGGAAAACAGTTACCCTCAACAATAATAGGTCCATCTTTTGAAATTGCAACGTCCCAACCAACATAAGCAACTTCAGGAACTATTTTAGCACATTCCTTTACCAAATCTACTGCTTCTTTAAACATTGGAACTTTAAATCCAACAAACTTTTGGTTTGATATGGGATGGACAGAATAAATGTTATCATTTCTATCAATAGCATCTATATATACATATCCGTCATTACTTACATATGTATACATACCACCACTAGAGAAATTATCTACAACACCGCCATTTCCAATTTTCAAAACAGCTTGCAAAAAGAATGCTTCTCCATTTTTATAGAATGTAAACATTCTCATAGTATTTACAGACTTATCATAAAGTTTATTCATTTCTGGATGTTGAGAAATACATTGTTCTATTAATAATTGACCATTAGAAAGTAAAGTGTGGTACAACTGCTTGCAATCTAATTTATTGTTGTATACGAACTTTTCAACACCATGTCCGCCCTTCATCGTCAATTGGTTTTACAATTATAGCTTTGTTTGCTTTTAGGAAATTTTCAAAATCATTAAAATTACTATCTGAAAGAACCATCCAGTTTCTTTTTAAATATTTATTAAATATTTTATTAAATTCTGCTTTATTCTCAAATTTGTAAAAACTAGATTTATCATTAAACCTTTTAATGATTTCATTATTTTTTCCTCTGGTTAAATAAGTTTTTCTTTCTTTTCTATTTAAGTTATAGAATTCAAATTCCTGATAATCATAATAACCTGCTTGATATTTAAACCCGCATCGTATCATATCTATAAGCACAGTAAAAGTGCTCTTATTAATTTTCTTGCTAATAGCGCGCGCTACTTTAAACATATTTCTATAATTCATTTTAGAAATACGTCTAGTTAAGTATTTAGTTTTTCCCATTAATATCACCTTAGCAACAGTATAGCATATATTTGTTGAAATGGATATAGCAAAGCACATTTTATTTTTTTCCTTGAATTAATTCATGTTTTAATAGTATAATAAAAAACAATAGGAGGAAATGAAATGTTAGAAAAAATTTATTTTGATTTAGAGGATAAACTAGAGTTAGTAGGACTTTTACAAAGACCAGATACAATTTTAAATACAGATGAAGTTGTAATATCAATACATGGAATGCAAAGTAATTGCTTTAAAAAAAGAGAAGATATTTTAGCAAAAAAAGTAAATGAAGCAGGAATTGCGTATTTTGCATTTAACAATAGAGGAACAGAAATTATGTGTTATACAAAAAAGATAGATGGTACAAAAACATTAAATGGAGGATGTGCATACGAAGATGTTTTAGATAGCTATTACGATATAAAGGGTGCAATAAACAAGATGCTAGAACTTGGATTTACAAAAATACATCTGCAGGGGCATAGCCTAGGATGTACTAAAATTGTATATACTTATAATAGATTAAAAGCAGAAAATAATGAACTTTTAAAAAGTATTAAGTCAGTAATATTATTATCTTTGGTTGACCTAGTAGATTTACAAAAATACGATTTAGGAACAGAAAAATATAATGAAATGTTAAAACTAGCAATAGAAAAAGAAAAAAACGGCGAGGAAATGGATTTAATGCCAAGAGATTCATTTGACCATCCAATTAGTGCAAAATCATATTTAAGATATTATAGAGATAATAAAGAAATAGACTTTGCAAAATTTAGTGATAAAGAATATGATTTTAAAGAATTAAATAATATAGATGTTCCTCTGTTTTTAAGATGGGGAGAAAAAGATTTAGTTATACAAAATATTAATGAATTAATTCAATTCCTAAAAGAAAAAATAAAAAATAAAAATTTAGATATAGATTATATAAGAAGTACAGACCATGGATATACAGGTAAAGAATATATTTTAGGAGAAGAAATAGTAGACTTTATTAATAAAATTAATGTTCATACTAGAATTTAAAAAATGTAGAGTAATTGTAGGGGTCGTCGTCCTTAAGCGACCCGCTCTTCGTAGCAATTTCTAAAATATGAAATACAATATGTTAAAATTGTTGACAAATTTATAAAAAAAATATATTATATTTATCAAGGCAAGTGTGAAGAATGCAAAATTTATTTGAAAGGGAGTAGCTTAAAATTTACTAATCAACATACCCGTTTTTACTGGTTAGTAAACCTAGCTTTAAGGTAAGCAAGACTTTTAAAGAAACATACATTTAGGGGGTGGTTTCTTTAGAAGCCTTTATTCATTTTAGGAGTAAATTATGATATATGTAAATACAGAAAAAATAAATAAATTTAAAAAAATAGGTAATGATTATTATGTAATAGCAGACTTTGACCATACACTTACAACTTCAAAAAGTACTGCATCAATGGGCATAATTCCAAAATATTTAGGTGGAGAAGTTTTAAAACAAAGACTAGCACTATATGAACATTATAGACCTTTAGAACTTGATTATAGTATAGAAGAAAATGAAAAACAAAAAATAATGAAAGAATGGGCAACCAAAAGTTTTACATTACTATCTAAATCTATAAAATCTAATGAAACAGTAAAAAATGCTTTGAAAGGCGCAAATTTATGCCTTAAAGAGGGCGCAGAAGACTTCCTAAAAGAAATGTATGAAATAGATATTCCAGTAATAATAATGTCAGCAGGTGTCGGAAATATTATAGAAGAATTTTTAAAAGAACAAAATTGCTTGTATAAAAATATATACATAGTTTCTAATTTTTTTGAATTTTCTGATGAAAAAGCATATTTAGATATAAAAAATATAATTGCAACATCAAATAAAGAATACAGCAGAATACCAAAAGAAGTACAAGATAAAATAAAAGAAAGAAAGGGTTCTTTATTATTAGGAGATTTAATAGAAGACTTAAAAATGCAAAAAAAAGAAAACCTAGAAAGAACACTAACAATTGGCTTTTTAGATGAAAACATAGAAGAAGGTTTAGAAAAATATAATAAAAATTTTGATATAGTACTTACTAATAATAGCAATTTTAATGATATTAAAAATGTTTTAAAATAAAAAAATATAAATTTTAAAGGAGGAAACAAAAATGGCAACAAATTGGTTTAGCAAAACAGCTCAGGATACTGTAACTACACTAAAAACAGATGCAGAAAAGGGCTTGTCTTCTGAAGAAGTAAAGAAAAGACAAGAAGAATATGGCTTTAATGAATTAAAAGCTAAGAAGAAAAAGAGCCTTTTTGTAAAATTTTTAGAGCAATTTAAAGATTTTATGATTATTATTCTAATTATTTCTGCAATTATATCTGGAGTTGTTGGAATAGCAGAAGGAGAAGGCGTAACAGACACAATAATAATTCTTATAGTTGTAATTGTAAACGCAATAATAGGAGTAATACAAGAAGCAAAAGCAGAAAAATCATTAGAAGCTTTGCAAAAATTAAGCTCACATGTTGCAAAAGTTATGCGTAATGGAAAAATAGAAGTAGTTGCATCAAGAGAGCTTGTACCTGGAGACATTGTAGTTTTAGATACAGGAGATTATGTTCCAGCAGATTTAAGATTAATAGAAGCAGTAAATCTAAAATCTCAAGAAGCATCTTTAACAGGTGAATCTGTTCCAGTAGAAAAAAATATAGAAGTAATAGAAGATGAAAAAGTAGGAATTGGTGACAGAACAAACATGCTATTTTCTTCTTCACTTATAACATATGGTAGAGGAAAAGGTATTGTTGTAGAAACAGGAATGAATACAGAAGTTGGAAAAATTGCAACAATAATAAATGATACAGAAGGAACAGCAACACCACTTCAAATTAAATTAAATAAACTAGGAAAAACACTTGGGATTGCAGCACTTGCTATTTGTATAGTTATATTTATAATAGGTATTGCATATGGAAAAGACATAATAGATATGTTTATGACAGCAGTAAGCCTTGCTGTTGCAGCAATACCAGAAGGCTTGGCAGCAGTTTCTACAATAGTTTTAGCAATTGGGGTACAAAGAATGGTAAAGAAAAATGCTATTGTTAAAAAACTACCAGCAGTAGAAACGCTAGGAAGTGCAACAGTTATTTGCTCAGACAAAACAGGTACATTAACACAAAATAAAATGACAGTTAAAAAAGTATTTTGCGATGGTACATTAGTAAATATAGAAGATGCAAAAGAAATGATAGACATTAAAAAACTTGTATATGCAAGCATGCTATGTAACGATACAAAAATATCAGACGATAAAAAATTAACAGGTGACCCAACAGAAACAGCATTAGTAGATATGGCATTTAAACTAGATTATGACACATCAGTATATAAAAACCTACCAAGGGTAGCAGAAATACCATTTGATTCAGATAGAAAATTAATGACAACAGTACACGAAGATGATGGAAAATATATAGTTTACACAAAAGGTGGAGTTGACGAACTTTTAGCAATATGTAATTCATATATATTAGAAGGCGATGTAAAAGACGACTTAGAAGAATTTAAAGAAATAATTAGAAAATACAACGAAGAAATGGCAAAAGATGCTTTAAGAGTTTTGGCAATGGCATATAAAGTATTAGACCATAAACCAACAGAAGAAGAAATGAAAACAATAGAAGGTAATTTAACATTCGTTGGAATGACAGGAATGATAGATCCTCCAAGAGAAGAAGTAAAACATGCAGTAGAAAAATGTAAAACAGCAGGAATAAAAACTGTAATGATTACAGGTGACCATAAAATTACAGCAATTGCTATTGCAAAAGCATTAGGAATATTAGAAAACGAAAGCGAAGCAATAACAGGTGCAGAGCTTGAAGAAATGAGCGACGAAGAATTAACAAAAAATATAAGACAATATTCAGTATATGCAAGAGTATCACCAGAGCATAAAGTACGTATAGTAAAAGCATGGCAAGCAAATGGAGAAATAGTTGCAATGACAGGGGACGGAGTAAATGATGCACCAGCACTTAAAACTTCAGATATTGGTTGTGCAATGGGAATTGTTGGTACTGATGTATCAAAAGAAGCAGCAGATGTAATACTTACAGATGATAATTTTGCAACAATTGTATCTTCAGTAGAAGAAGGAAGACGTATATACGACAATATTTTAAAAGCAATACAATTTTTATTATCAAGTAATGTTGGAGAGATAGTAGTTTTATTTATAGCAATACTAATTACTCCATGGCTTGGTAGCATGTTTGGAATTGATATAAATTTAATAGAAGTATTACTTCCAATTCATATACTATGGATTAACTTAGTTACAGACTCACTTCCAGCACTTGCATTAGCAGTAGACCCTGCAGAAGATGATGTAATGAAAAGAAAGCCTAAGAAACAAAAGAGTGTATTTACAAAAGGAATGAGCTTTAGAGTAATATACCAAGGTATAATGATAGGTTTAATTACACTTGCAGCATTTATAATAGGACTTGCCACACCAGAAGACAAATTACCAACAATGTTAGAGATAGATGGAAAAATATATGCATCGGAAGAAGTTGAAAACGTAGAAGAAGCACTTGCAAACGGAGCAAAATATGTAGAAAGTCAAGAAGTTAAAGTAGAAATAGGACAAACAATGGCATTTGTTACATTAGCATTCTCAGAATTAGTACATGTATTTAACATCAGAAATAACAAAAAATCATTGTTTAGAACGCATCCATTTAATAATAAACTATTGTTAGGAGCAATAGGAGCATCTGCAGCATTAATGCTAATAATTCTATTTGTACCGGCCTTAAGACACATATTCAGTATTCCAATATTACCAATGAACAATGTATTAGAAATAGTAGGATTAGTACTAATTCCAATAGTAATAGTAGAAATATTTAAAGCTTTAAAAATAAACACAACAAAGGATGAAGCATAAAAATATATAACTTTAAAATTTTTTTAAAATAATTATACTAAGGAGAAAAAATTGAAAAGTCTAAAAAAAATTTTAATATTTTTAATTATATCTTTGCTAATATATTTTGTTTTATTTAAAATAGTGCAATTCGATAAAAAAATGATGAAAATAATGTATCCGTTAAAATATAGTGAGTATGTAGAAAAATATGCAAATAAATATGAGATAGACCCATACATGGTGTATGCAATAATTAAAGCAGAAAGCAATTTTGATAAAGATGCTAAATCAACGACTAATGCAATTGGACTTATGCAAATAATGGAAGAAACAGCATTAGAAACAGCAAATAAAATGAATATGAATGTATCTGTGGAAGATTTGTATGAACCTGATATAAATATAGATATTGGATTGAGATATTTTACATATTTATTAAGTAAATATGATAATAATTATGGACTTTCAATTGTTGCATATAATGCTGGTATGGGAAATGTAGATAAATGGATAAAAGATGGTACAATCGAAGAAGATGGATCAAATTTAGAAAATATACCTTTTAAAGAAACTAATAATTATGTTAGAAGAATTTTAAGAGATTATGAAATATATAAAGAATTGTATAAAACTTAAAATATCATATTCATTTTTAAATATTTAAATTATAAAGTAAAAATTTTAGAGTTAAATTATTTTACAAAATCCATATAATATGCTATAATTAACATAATGAAACTACAGTTAAAGGAGTTTATTTATGGAAAGTGAAAGCATAGAAACTGATGAACTTGATTCTCAATATTTAAGTATGGGATATTCTAAAAATCCATTATATCATTACGTTGATCAATATGATGATTTAATGGATTTTGATTATAGTGATGGATATTCAAAATATGCAAAATTATTTAATTTAAAAAAGAGTGATATTTTAACTATTGTAAAGGTAATTACAGAATCAGCAGCCTATCAAAGAACTTCACAAAAATCCATGATGGCAACAAAATCTAATACAATAATACCTCCTGAAAATTCAGACGATTTACAGAGAATTTTTCAGGATTCCGAAGCATTGGTGCAAACGAGACAAACACATATGTGAGAAGTTGCCGATATTGCAAAACTTATTTCTAATGGTTTAGGGTTAAATACTGATTTTACTTATTTAATAGGATTATTACATGATATTGGTCATACATGGAATGGTCACACAGGAGAAAGAATATTGTCAATTATAAGCAGATTAAATAATTGTGGTTATATAGTTCACAATGCTATGGGAGCATATATTCTTGAAAGGGAAAATATAATAAATAGAGCAGTAGAAGAAGTTGGTCAATTTAATTCAAAAGTTAAAAAAAATGACATTAAAAAGTTCATGAGATACATTATAGATGGTATTGTTTCACATAATGGCGAAGGTGTTGTTGGTAAAATTATTCCATCAGATAAAAAATCAAAACAAATGGCAGAAGAAATTAGAAAATGTTTTACACAAGAAGGATTCGATAAGGAGATAATGCCAGCAACTATGGAAGGAGCGGTTATTAGATATGCAGATATAATTGCATATACACGTTCTGATATTTTAGATGCTTTTAGATTAAGAAATAATAATGGAGACAAGATAATTGAGGAATTTGATGATGATTATTTATCTATAATAGGTACACTACTTGCAAGGCATAATAATTTTGAAAAAATGTTAACATTGGAGAATAAATTTTTATTGGAATTATATGGTTTGTCAAAAAGAATAAAAGAAATGGATGAGAAGAAAAGAACTCCAGAGGAAGATATTGAACTTTCTAGGACAAGAAAAGAAAGAGAAATCTTAATGGCAAAATATCGAGAATTTGAAAGATATAAAATAGAGTATGCAAAAAAATACGTAAGAAGTATAAGGCCAAAAAATGAAGTAAAAACTAAGGTAACACAAATGATGCAAAATGTATTTATTAAAGATTTGGTCGAAGCCAGTAAAGGTAAGAAATATATAACAATGACACCATTAATTAGAAAGATGTTGTTTTCTTTAAGAAATTTAAATGTTAGAAAAATAGTACCATATACTAAGAGAATTTTTGAAAGTGAGGGATTACCACTTGCTGCAAAAGATTTAGTAGATATTTTTGCAGATACTTTAATAGATACTGGAATTGCATATAATTTAATACCAAAAGAAAATTCAGGAGATATAAAACCAGCAAAAACTGAAGAAGAACAAGCACATGCAAGGAAAGAGTTGGAACAAAGGGCTGAATTGAAATATGAGAGAAAACTTTTTCATTATTATAAGAGGCAAAATCGAAGGCGTTTATCATATATATATGTAAATGTTTTGGAGGCTATGGAAGATATAACTAAACATGATATAGAAATTGCTTTAGGAGAGAGAGATTGTGAAAATGATTTAAAAGAAGTTTATGAGATAACAAAAATAAATCCAATAAAAAGACTAATAGTAAGAGAATATGGAGAAATTCCAGAGAGAATATCTTCAGAAGAAAAAGAAAAATTAAAACAAAAAATTTTAGAAATAAGGTATAAAGAAATAGAAAGAGCGATTGCAAGTAAAATGGCAATTGAATATATTGGTGGGATGACAGATAATACTATTTTATCAGTTTTACTGGAAAAAAATCTTATTTCTAGGAAAAAAGTAATAGAAGGTTATGGAAGGGCAGAACAAGGGAAACAAAAAGTAGATTCAGGTGTTGAAAGATTAAAAACAGAGTTTTCTAAAATTGAGTCAATGATTTATCCAGATGATAAAAAAGATAAAGAGATAAGTTTATAAGACAATATCTAGTGTGTGTAAATTAAAATCACCACTAGATTTTTTATACATTTAAAAATATTGAAAAATAAGGTTAACTTATGATATATATAATTTGAGAGTAAAAATTAGAGGTTTTTAGTTAAAATGGAAGAAGAAATAAGAAAAGATTTATTTAATATGCAAGACAAGAAATATAAAGAATTTCATAGCAGCTTATCTCCAAATGTAGACAATATAATCGGAATAAGAGTTCCTGTTTTAAGAAATTATGCTAAAGAAGTGATAAAAAAATATAATCAAGAGGAAATAAAAATAGGAGATAAATATTACGAAGAGCTACTTTTGCAAGGAATGATAATAGGATTGCAAAATAAAGAAAGTATAGAAAATATAATTGTTAAAGTAAATAAATTTGTACCCAAAATAAATAGTTGGGGAGTATGT
Organism: uncultured Clostridia bacterium; assembly: GCA_944391865.1. GTDB lineage: Bacteria > Bacillota > Clostridia > TANB77 > CAG-508 > CAG-452. Next base: position 13,817 of record CALXVD010000017.1, on the reverse strand, counting down.
GATACTTTTTGCGCAGGTTTAAAAATAACAAAAAAATATCAAAAAGAAATATTTAGAGTAATAGAAAAGTATTTAAAATCTAGTAAAGAGTATGAACTTCGCTTTGCAATAGTAATGTTATTAGATTATTATATAAATGATGAATATATTGATACTGTATTAAAAATTTTAAATACAATAAAATTAGATAAATATTATGTTCAAATGGCTAATGCATGGGCAATTTCTATCTGTTTAGTTAAATACTATGAAAAAACTGTTGAATTTTTAGAAAACTGCAATTTAGATAATTTTACATATAATAAAGCTATTCAAAAAGCAATTGAATCGTATAGAATAACAGATAAGCAAAAAGAAGATTTAAGAAAAAAGAAAAGGTGATAAAATGAAAAGAATAGTAACAATTCAAGATATATCGTGTATAGGTAAATGCTCCCTTACTGTTGCACTTCCTATAATATCAGCAATGGGGATAGAAACAGCAATAGTTCCAACGGCTGTACTTTCAACACATACACAATTTAAAAATTTTACATTTAGAGATTTAAGTGAGGATATACCACTAATACAAAAGCATTGGAAAGAAGAAAATTTTAAATTTGATGGAATTTATACTGGATATTTAGGATCAATAAAGCAAATAGATATACTAAAAGATTTTTTTAAAACTTTCAAAACAAATGATAATTTTATATTTATAGATCCAGTTATGGGAGATAACGGAAAGTTATATGTAGGATTCAGCCAAGAGTTTGCAGACGAAATGGCAAAGCTTTGTAAAATGGCAGATATAATAGTACCAAACTTGACTGAAGCAAGTGCTATGTTAAATATGGAGTATAAAGAAAAATATGCAGAAGAAGAAATAAAACAGATATTAATTGATTTAAGTAATTTAGGACCTAAAAAAGTAATTCTTACAGGCGTTAGCTTTAAAGAAAATGAATTAGGTGTAATGTCATATGACAAAGATATTAATGAATTCTTTTCATATTTTAGAGAAAGAATACCTGTTAAATATCATGGCACAGGAGATATTTTTTCTAGCACATTAGTAGGTGCAATAGTAAATGGAAACTCAGTAGAAGAAGCTCTAAAAATTGCAGTAGATTATGTATGGGAAACTATTAATGATACATATAAAACTAACAAAGAAGATGCATATGGTGTAAATTTTGAAAGAAAAATACCATATTTAATAAAGAGAGGTGAGAAGTGGGATGTTGGAAGTGTGAAATTAGGGTAAGCCTAACAAAGCCTAGCCCTAAAAAGCACACCTCACACCTTGCACCTCTCACTTCTCAAATGCAAATTACAATTTATGGAGGATTATATTATTATGAAATTAATTTATGGAACAAGCAATAAAGGAAAGTTACAAGAAATAAAAGATTTTTTTAAGAATAATAAAATTGATGCAGAAATATTATCTTTGAAAGACATAAATTTTAATGAAGAAATAGAGGAAAATGGCAAGACTTTTGAAGAAAATTCTTTAATAAAAGCAAAAGCCATAAAAGAGTTTTGTAATAGAAACGGAATAAATGAAATAATAATAACAGATGATGCAGGCTTGTGTGTAGATGCATTGGGTGGAAGACCTGGTGTATATAGCGCAAGATATGCAGGAGACCATGCACCCCAAGAACTAACAATAAATAAGTTATTAAATGAAATGAAAGATGTCCCTGAAGAAAAGAGAAGTGCAAGGATGGTTTGTGTACTAACAGCTATTTTAAAAGATGGTGAAAAAATTGTAGCAAGAGGAGAAACAAAGGGAAGAATTGCAAAAGAACCCGGACCAATGGGAAAGCTTACATATGGACCAATATTTATATCTGATGAATTTGGAAAGGTAATGAATGAGCTAACGCCAGAACAACTAAAACATACACATAGAGAAAAAGCTTTAATTGAATTACTTGAAAAATTAGAAAACTAAATTAAATTTATTTTTTAGATTCGCTCCCAGAGATTTATTTATATTTTATCTCGCGCGCCCCAACTTCACGGAGACTGTAATAAAATTTGCTTCATGCAAATTTATATAACATTCTCCAGCTTGTCGGTCCCCACCCGTAACCCGCTCGAAAAATATAAATTAAATCTCTTCGCGATACTCTACAATTTATAGAATATTAATAAAATCAGTTAAAATACATCAATTTATGAGCACCGGATGTGATTGGAGTGTTTGTGCAATTCTTAAGGAAAATTGAAGGAGGAAGCGGGAACCGAGAGGCTCGTTCAATTTTACGCTAGAATTGCTAAAACACGTATTGAACCGAGGAGCGCAATAAATTTATGTTTTTAACTAGATTTTATGGTCATCCTGCAATTAATTTAATCACACAAATTACATATTTGGACTGCAAATTAAATTTTAGAGAAATTTTTGTAATATATTGATTATAAAAAAGCATTTATGGTACAATGCTTTTGAAAAATGAAATTCTACTAAAAATGTCAAAATTATATGGAGGATAAAATGAAAGAAAAAGTTAAATCTAAATTTGAAGAATTATTTGGAAAAGAAGGAGAAATAAAAACATACTTTGCACCTGGTAGAGTTAATTTAATTGGAGAACACACAGACTATAATGGAGGACATGTTTTTCCATGTGCTCTTACAATGGGAACATATGCCGTAGCAAGAAAAAGAAATGATAACAAGTTAAGATTTTATTCAATTAATTTTGAAAAATTAGGTGTTTTAGAATCTACAATTGATGAACTTAAATATAAAAAGGAAGAAAATTGGATTAACTATCCTAAATCTATGATTTGGGCAATGAAAGATGAAGGATTTAACATTGATACAGGTTTTGATATTGTATATTACGGAACAATTCCAAACGGAGCAGGACTTTCTTCATCAGCTTCAATAGAAGTTTTAACAGGTTTTGTACTTAAAGATTTATTTAACTTAAATGTAGATATGGTAAAACTTGCATTATTAGGACAAAAAGCAGAAAATAAATATGTAGGCGTAAACTGTGGAATAATGGATCAGTTTGTAATTGCAAACGGAAAGAAAAATTGTGCAATATTTTTAGATACAGCAAATTTAGAATTTGAATATGCACCAGTTGAGCTAAAAGAAGAAAAAATAGTTATAATGAATACAAATAAAAAAAGAGGGCTAGGGGATTCTAAATATAATGAGAGAAGAGCAGAATGTGAAGAGGCTTTAAAGGAACTCCAAACAAAATTAAATATAAAATCTCTAGGTGAACTTACAGAAGAAGAATTTGAAGAAAATAAATATTTAATAAAAGATGAAAATAGAAGAAAAAGAGCAAAACATGCTGTATATGAAAATCAAAGAACAATAAAAGCTGTAGAAGCACTAAAAGAAAATAAAATAGAAGAACTAGGAAAATTAATGATTGCATCACATAATTCATTAAGAGATGATTATGAAGTAACTGGTAAAGAACTAGATACTTTAGTTCATGAAAGCTTAAAACAAGATGGAGTAATTGGAGCAAGAATGACGGGAGCAGGTTTTGGAGGATGTGCAGTAAGCATTGTAAAAAATGATAAAGTAGAAGATTTTATAAAAAATGTAGGAGAATCATATAAAGATAAAATTGGTTATGAAGCATCTTTCTATGCAGTAGAAATAGGTGATGGACCAAGGATTATATAAGGAGCAGCAAATGAGCGTTATAGGAATAGATATAGGAAGTTCAACAATAAAAATAATAGAATATAAAGATGGGCAAATATGTAACAAACAAATATCAGAAAGCAAAGAATATGAAAAAACAATAGAAAATTTCATAAATGAAAACGATATAAAGCAAATTGATAAAATGGTGTTAACTGGAATAAGTGCAAAAAAAGTGGACGTTTCTAAATACAACGTTCCAGTGCAAATAGTTGAAGAATTTGTGGCAATAGGCAGTGGTGGACTTTACTTATCTAATAAAGAAAAAGCTATTATTGCAAGTATAGGAACAGGAACAGCATTTATAAGAGCAGAGGGTAAAACATTCAAACACTTAGGTGGAACAGGAGTAGGTGCAGGAACATTAACAAATTTATGTAATAAATTTGCAGGAACTAAATCTTTTAATGAAATAATTAAATTATCTGAAAAGGGAGATTTAGATAATATTGACTTAAGAATTGCAGATTTAACAGATGAAAATATAAAAACACTTCCACCAGAACTTACACTTGCAAATTTTGGAAAGTTAAAAGATAATGCAACAAAGGAAGATTTAGTATTAGGTATATTAAATATGATATTTGAAGTAATTGGAATGATGGCTGCTTTTGCAAGTATAAATGATGAAATAAAAGACATTGTACTTATTGGAAATATTGTAAAAATATCACAAGTAAAAGATATTTTATTAAAAATAGAAAAAACGCATAATGTTTCTTTTATAATACCAGAAGAACCACAATTTGCAGTAGCAATTGGTGCAATAAAGAGCTTAGAATAAATTTATAAAAATAACAATTGACAAAACTATTCTTTTAATAGATAATTAATATGTTGAATTAAGAGAAAAACGCAAGAAAAATATTTCAATATACAAAGGAGGTACATATAAAAATGTACATATTTAACAAAATCACAGTAAACCCACAATTACCTAAAAAAATTGATAAATTATCTGTAATAGCTAATAATATGTGGTGGTCATGGAATACAGAATTTTTAAAATTATTTAAAATGATAGATATAGATTTATGGGAAGGATGTAGAAGAAATCCAGTAAAATTCTTAAAGCTTGTAGACCAAGAAAAATTAGAAAAAATAGCAGAAGACGCAAACTTCTTAAAAGAATATAATAAAAATGTAGAAAACTTTGAAGATTATATGAATAGCAAAAATACATGGTTTAACAAAAACTTCCCAGAAAATAAAAACAACCCAATAGCATACTTTTCTGCTGAATACGGATTAGACGAAGTACTACCAATTTATTCTGGAGGACTTGGAATTTTATCTGGGGACCATTTAAAATCTTCAAGCGATTTAGGACTTCCTCTAGTTGCAGTAGGTTTACTATATAAAAACGGATATTTTCATCAAAAAATTAATAGAACAGGCGCACAAGAAACAGAATATTTTGATATAGATTTAGATAATTTGCCAATAACTCCTGTAAAAGATCATACAGGAGAAAATATGCTAATTAGCGTAAAAATGCCAAAAAAGAAATTATATTTAAGAGTATGGGAATTATTAGTTGGTAGAGTAACATTATATCTTTTAGATTCTGATATACCAGAAAATTTAGAGGAATATAGAGGAATAACTGCAAGACTTTATGGTGGAGACCAAGAAATGAGAATACAACAAGAAATAGTTTTAGGAATAGGAGGAGTTACTCTATTAAATAGCTTAGGATATAACCCTACTGTATATCATATGAATGAGGGACATTCATCTTTCTTAGTTTTAGAATTAATTAAGAATATAATGGAAGAAAAGAAAGTATCATTTAAAATAGCAAAAGATATAGTAAGTGCAAAAACTGTATTTACAACGCACACACCAGTTCCAGCAGGAAATGATATTTTCCCAACATCTTTAGTAGAAACATATTTTAAAGATTATTGGAAACCATTAGGCTTATCAAAAGAAGAATTTATGGAACTTGGAATGAAACCAAAAGAAGAAAATAAAACAACATTTAATATGGGAATTTTAGCTTTAAAAATAGCAGGCAAAAAGAATGGAGTAAGTAAACTACATGGAGCAGTATCAAGAGAACTATTTTCAGAAGTTTGGCCAGAAATTGCACCAAATGAATCTCCAATAACATATGTAACAAATGGAATACACACATGTACATGGCTTGCACCAAATTTAAAAGAATTATACAATAAATATCTAGCTCCATATTGGCAAGATAAAATTCATTTAAACGAAACATGGGCTAAAATTAATAATATTCCAGACCAAGAATTATGGAATAATCACCAAGTAAGAAAACAAAAACTTTTAAAATTGGTAAACGAAAATGTAACAAATAGATTAAGAAATTCTGGAATGCACTATGATCAAATAAAAGAAATAACATCAAAATTAAATCCAAATGCGCTAACAATTGGTTTTGCAAGAAGATTTGCAACATACAAAAGAGCAACACTAATATTTAAGGATTTAGAAAGAATAACACAAATATTAAATGATGAATCAAGACCAGTACAATTAATATTTGCAGGAAAGGCACATCCAAGAGATTTAGAAGGACAAAACTTAATAAAAAGAATACATGAAATATCAATGATGCCACAATTCAAAGGAAAAATTTTCTTGCTTGAAGGATATGATATGAACATAGCAAGGCATTTAATATCTGGTGTTGATGTATGGCTAAATAACCCAAGAAGACCAATGGAGGCTTCTGGAACAAGTGGAGAAAAGGCATCTGTAAATGGCGTTGTAAACTTTAGTATATTAGACGGTTGGTGGGCAGAAGGATACAATCAGAAAAATGGTTGGGCAATTGGTACAAATGCAGAATATTACTCTTATGAAGAACAAGATAAAGCAGATAGTGAAAGTATTTATAATATTTTAGAAAACAAAATAATACCAGCATACTATAATAAAGAAAATGGTATATCTAAGGAATGGCTTACATTGATGAAAAATTCAATAATATCTACAGGTGGAAATTATAGTATGGCAAGGATGATAGTTGACTACACAACTAAACTTTATATACCTTTATGCAATTTAACAAATAAATACTTTAATAACCTTGAATTAGTTACAGATTATAACAAAACAAAAGATGATTTATATGCGAATTGGGATGATATAGAAATTACTCAAAATAATAATTTAGATAACATAACAATGGATGCAGGAAAGAATATTGATGTATCTTGCAAAATAAAACTACCAAATATAAAAGTAGAAAATATAGAAGCACAAGTGTATTACGGAAAAATTTTAGATAATGGAACAATAGAAAATATTAGCATAATCCCAATGAATTTAACTGAAAGAGATGACGAAAAGAAGATATATACATATACAGCAAAAATAGAATTAAAAACAGGCGGAAATTATGGTTATACTTTTAGAGTTATGCCAAAACATGAAATGCTTTTAGATAGCGCTAATTTAAATCTAGTAAAATGGATAACAAAATAAAACATATAATATTATAATATCATAAATAAAACTTCTTTCTAATATAATGTTTATATAAAATATTAGAAAGGAGTTTTATTTTGAAAAAGAAAGTTTTTTTAATAGTATTTGTTTTAGCATTAGTAATATTTGCAACTTCTATTTATGCGGCAGGAGATAATTTTCAGTTTGCAATAAATTATACAGGCAATATAGTACAAGGTGAAGCAAAGGATGCAGTAGTAGTATTAGAAGGAACAGACGCTACAGTTTATTCTAATGCGTTAATAAAAGTAGAACTTGTATCTGGACCATCAACACCAAAAATAACAGCTAAAGATACTTCAGGAATAGAACATAATATTATGGAGTTAGGATATTGGGGACCACCAGAAGGATTTGCTGTTGGAAATACATTTAAAAATGAAACACCAGTTGTAGCTACATACAATGATCCTGGAACGTATGTTATTAGATTAAGCTTAATAGATAAGAATAGTTCAGACAGGGTAATAGTGTCTCAAGAATTTACTCAAGTGGTTGAAACAGCACCAGTTAATCCTGAGCCTTCAGAAAATACTGTTGTAAATGAAACTAATAATGTAGTAGAAGAGATACCTCAAACAGGAACTAGTATTTGGACATATCTTGTAATAATAGTTGCAATAGCTTGCGTAATATATGGAGGAAATTTAATAATTAAAAAACAAAAATAGTAACATTTATTCTTTACTTTTCATATTATATATGTATCAAAGTGAAATATTGACAGAAATAATTAAAAGTAAAGGTGATTAATTTGAAAAGCAAGATAATAGTAATTAATAATATAAAATTTATGATTATATTATTTCTTACTATTATTTTTATTGCCTTTTTAATATTTAATAGTAATGCGCAAGATGTAAATAGCATACAAAATAATGTAGTTGTAAATAATATTAAGATAGAAAACAAAATAGAAAGCAACACAGTAGAAACAGTAACAAATACTGAAAAAGAAATAAGCAAAGAGGATGCTTTATTAGAAGTAAATGGAGAAATGGTAATTGGAAAATTAGAAGTGCCAAAAATAGATCTAATTACATATATTTTACCAGAAACAAATAAAGAAACTTTAAATAAATCTGTTACAAAACTGTGTGGACCAAAAGTAAATGGTGTAGGGAACTTATGCATAACAGGGCACAATTATCATAAAGACAATATGTTTGGGGATTTAAAAGAAGTAGAAGTAAATGATAGGATATATTTAACAGATAATAACGGAAATAAAATAGAATATGGAGTGTATGAAATTTATAAGGTATATCCAGAAGAAGTAGAATGCTTATCACAAGATACAAAAGGAGAAAGAGAAGTTACATTAATAACATGCACAACGGGTGCAGTAAAAAGACTAATTGTAAAAGCAGTAGAAATATATGATTAGGTGTTGCAAAATTTGATAAAAAGAATATATAATATTTAAGTAATAAAATAAATTGTAATTTATCTGAGAAGTGAGAAGTGGGATGTGGGAAGTGTGAAATTAGGGTAAGCCTTACGTAGCCTAACCCTAAAAAGCACACCTCACACTTCGCACCTCTCACCTCACAAATGCAAATTACAATTTGAACAACAAATTTGAAGGAAGGAATTTATATGAGAAAAACAAAAATAGTATGTACATTAGGACCAGCAACAGATGATCCAGAAATTTTAAAAAAATTAATGCATGCAGGAATGAATGTAGGAAGAATAAATTTTTCGCATGGTAATTATCAAGATCAGGAAGATAGAATAAATACTTTTAAAAGAGTTAGAGATGAGTTAGGTCTTCCAATTCCGCTTCTTTTAGATACACAAGGTCCAGAAATTAGAATAGGAAAATTTAAAGAAGACAAAGCAATTCTTGAAAATGGAAAAGAATTTACTTTATTAAATGAAGATACATTAGGTGATGATACAAAGGTATCTATTACATATAAAGAACTATACAAAGATGTAGAAGTTGGTAGAACTATTTTAATAAATGATGGGACAATAGAATTAAGAGTAAAATCAATAGAAAATAAAGACATTATATGTGAAGTAGTGCAAGGTGGTCAATTAACTAATAGAAAGAGCATAAACGTTCCAGATTTAAGCTTGCATTTGCCAAGTATAACAGAAAAAGATGTTGCAGATATAAAATATGGAATAGTAGCAGGTTTTGATTATATAGCCGCTTCTTTTGTGAGAAAACCTGAGGATGTTTTAGCAATAAAACAAGTTTTAAAAGAAAATAACGGAGAACATATAAAAGTTATTTCTAAAATAGAAAATAGGGAAGGAATAAACAATTTTGATAAAATATTAGAAGTATCTGATGGAATAATGGTAGCAAGAGGGGATTTAGGCGTAGAAATTCCAATGGAAGAAGTTCCAATATATCAAAAACAATTTATCAAAAAAACATATAAACTAGGAAAACCAGTAATCACAGCAACACAAATGCTAGAATCAATGATATATAATTCAAAACCAACAAGAGCAGAAGTAAGCGACATTGCAAATGCAATTTATGATGGAAGTAGTGGAATAATGCTTTCTCGGAGAAACTGCAACAGGAAAATATCCAGTAGAATGTGTAGAAACAATGAATAAAGTAGCACTAAAAATAGAAAGTTCACTAAAATACTGGAAGAGATTTAAAAATAGAGAATATAATTTAGAAGAACTTGATTATAGATTTAACATGAATTATTCAGTTTGTATGCTTGCTTCAAATATAAAAGCAAAAGCAATAATTGCATATACAGATACGGGAGACACAGCAAGAACAGTGTCTAGCTTTGGACCAGAGTGCCCAATATTTGCAATTACAGAAAACGAAAAAACATATAGACAATTAGGCTTATGTTGGAATATCATTCCTAAACTATTCCCAAGTCAGGGAGATATTGATAAGTTAGTTTACACAGGAATAGACACCCTTAAAAAGGAAGGCTTTTTACAAAAAGGAGATACAGTTATAATAGCAGGTGGAGCAAAAGTTGCACCAAACTTATCAGACGAAGAAGCTAGTGTAAATAGTGTAATGGGCGGAATAGTAAGGATATAAGTTAATGCAAGATTTAAAACTGACGAAATCACATTGATTTTCGTCAGTTTTATGGTGCAACTTGAAAATTATGTAAAATAATAGTATAATAAAAATATTAGTCAATGTACTATATTTTAAATCCTTTTTTATTCAGCTAGGTCAGAGCTGGTTTATATATATGGATGCTAAGCTTTAACTGTAGATTTCAAACAATTTTCTAATAAATATATAAATCTGTATTATGTTTTATTTTATAACACATCCTCTTTGAATAAATTCAAATATAAATGACTCTCTCTTTTTACAATATTGTATAATTCCTTTTGTAATAAATCAAATTCTTTATTAATTTTAATAGTAATATTAAATAAAAATCCATACATAATGCATTCTTCATAAGTAATGATATTTCCAAATTCTTTATCTTTTAAATAATCCATATACTTAAAATAATTCTTTAAAGCAATCAATTTATTCCTTGCAATGATGTCAGCCTGAGATAATGAAATATGGTTATTATACTTTAGCATGATAGTAAGTGTAGTAAAAACATATATAATTATAATAAAAAATTGTATTATATATGGTAATGGAAAAAGAAAACTAACAATTAGACATGTAACAATAAAAAGTAGATTTTTACAAATCCATAAATAACTATCATTATTATATTGATATGTTGTATTAAATTTCTTTAAAATAAGAGTACAAATAAATGCTACTAAAATACACAATAAGGCTAACAATGTGAATACAGTAATAATTTTTACAGAATTATCAAAATCTATTATAGCTGTAGTTATTAATAATATACACATTCCCAAAAACAAGCACAAAATTGATATAATTACCGTCAAAATTTTATAAATTAGTTTTAAAGGGCTTGCTTTTATAGGTTTCATATCATCTATATAAGTATGAAATTGCTTAATAAGTGATAGGGTATTTTTGTTATGATAAGAATAAATTTCTTTTACTTTACTTATTAAATTGACCTTATCTGAATATTTAAATAAGTAATCAAATATTTTATCTTCAATATTATTTAATTTATAAGTAGTATTGGCACTTTTTTCAATTATGTACTGATAACTTTTACCATCCCAATGAGATGATAAATTAATTACTTTTTTGTTAATTAATTGCATAATTAATAGTATAATTTCTTTTCTTTCTGGATATTGCTGTTTTAGGATAGTTGATAAATATAAAATATCATTATCTTTTAAGGAAAAATCAAATTCTGGATTTATTAAGTTTTCATCCAAAATACCTTCATTCTTATTATATTTTTTATGTTCAAAGACATAGCAAATTACAGAAATTATAAAAAAGATTAAGATTGCAAATGCTAAATTTTTAAATAATCCAATATAATATATTATGTAATTTGGAAAGGGATTTTTAATGCATAACATAATAAAGAATATAATTTCTATAATTATTGCTGTTGTAAAAATACTTTTTTTAATACTAGACATATATTTTACACTCCTTAGCATTAGCTTTTATTTTCAAATAATTCTTTAATATATAAATCTCTATTTTTTAATTTATGGCTTTTTCCTTGTAATAAATTTTCAAAAAACATTATTAAATAATCGAATGTAGGATAAATTCCTTTTGGAATATTTGCATAATTACTTCTGACTAAAGCATTTCTAAAATATAAGCTTTTGTTTTTAAACATATCATTATTAACAATAAATCCCATATTGTTAAGATATTTTTCAATAAATACTGCTGTTGTTCTTGTGTTGCCTTCTCCAAAAGGATGCACTTGCCAAATACTTGAAGTAAATTTTGCAATATGTTTTATTAGTTCATCGTTATTTAGTTTTGAATAATCAAATTCTTTTTCCTCTTTAAAATCATAATCAAAATAACTTTCTATATCTTGATAATTTACATATTTAACAGTATCTCCATTAAGAATGTCCTCTTTTTTTGTAATATTGTAATTTCTGTAGTTGCCTGCAAAATCATATATATCTTTAAATAAGTATTTATGAATGTTCTTTAAAGTAATAGGGCTAAAACCAAAACTTTTATCTTCTAATAATTGGGCGATTCTTAAAGATACTAAATCACATTCTTTTTCTTTTTGAATGTTTATGTCGTTAAAATCTTGTGTTTCATAATATGACTTTAATAAGTTTTCTACTTCATAATACTTTAATTCACCATTAATATTTTTTTGAGATAGGTCTAGTAAATATTTAGAAGGCTCTAAATTATCAACCTTATTTAATCCAATACCAGTATTCCAATAATCTTGTTTTTTGACAGTATCAGTTGTTTCGTTTTCAATTATATAATTTTCTTCATTAGACATATAAAAACCTCCTAAATTTTCTTTAAACTACTTTTATATTATATCATAAACTATTTAATATTAATATACTTTTAGCCATTTTCTAAACAAAATTTTTGGTATCTAGCACTAAAATACTATTATTGACATAAAATATAATATATTAGAAAAAGGAGGAAGTTTTAATGTATAGAAATTATATGGCAAATAGAAATTGTTGTTGTAATAACTGCTGTGATAAAAAAGACGCAGATATCATAGATGATACTTGTAATCATGTACAAAATATATGTGATAATAACAATGATATGTGTGAATGTGGTTTTGATGAAGAAGATAACTTGTTTCCAAGCAATCCAATGTTTGCACAAAGTTATGTGCCTTGGCAAACTATGAATAAAACATTTATACCAAGTGTTGGACTAAAAATGGGAACAATATTTCCAGAACTAGTAAGCCCATATATGCCTGGGCAATCTATGGAAGAAATAGAATTTATTAAGAAAACAAACAAAATAGGAAAGGGGTGTAACAAATGTTAGACTGCAAAGAAAATAAAAATGAAGAAAATAGAAATGAATGTGAATGCGGAAGAGATATGAGAAGACAAGAGATGATTGACGAAATAAAAGCTTTAGACTTCACAATAATCGAACTTGGTCTATATTTGGATACACATCCTGAAGACCAAAGAGCATTATGTATGCACAGAGAATATTGCAAACAAGTAAAAGACTTAAAAGATAAATATCAAAAAATGTATGGGCCACTTACAATTTTTTACCCATGCAACAAATGGAGATGGCTTGAACAGCCATGGCCATGGGAAAGGGGGAATTATTAATGTGGACCTATAATAAAGTACTAGAATATCCAATAAATATTAAATGTCCAAATCCAAGACTTGCTAAATTTATAATATCTCAATACGGAGGACCAGATGGAGAACTTGCAGCATCACTTAGATATTTAAGCCAAAGATTTGGAATGCCAGACCAAAAATCAAAAGCAATATTAAATGATATAGGCACAGAAGAGTTAGCTCATTTAGAAATGGTAGGAACTATAGTTCATCAACTAACTGACGGATGTTCAGCAGATGAATTAGAAAAAGCTGGTTTAGGAGCATATTATACAGATCATGGCTTAGGTGTATATCCTCAAGCAGCAGCAGGATATCCTTTTGATGCTAATTGCTTAGCAGTAAAAGGAGATCCAATAGCAGATCTTCAAGAAGATTTGGCTGCAGAGGCTACGATTTTACAGGAGCAGGGATAGCTAAAAACCGCATAACTACGTCGTTTGCGGGTTCCAGTAATTTCCAA
>CALXVD010000016.1 GCA_944391865.1 uncultured Clostridia bacterium | reverse complement strand
AAAATGGAACACTTTATTATGACCCAGCTGTAGTAACAGACGAAGAAGAACGTGGCTGGCTAGAAGAAATAGGAATAAATGCATATACAGGAGAAGAAGATACAGACCTTACAGCATTAGAGAAATATTTCTTAGGAGAAAACGGAGAAGGAAAAGACTTTTTGGATTTGATAGTGTCACTAGATACTCCAACAACTATCGTATATAAAGACGACGAAAACACACCAGAAGATGAAACAGAATTAGCATCAAATATTCACTCATTAAATTTTGGACTAAAAGATACAGGCGAAGACGAAAATGGAATATATATGCTTTATCAATTCTATATAGAATATAACAAAAAAGCATATGCAGTAGGAGTAAAATTTTATGAAAGTGGTAATATGTTAACACAAACAGTAGAATTTAAATATGAAAAACCAGAAGAAAGTAGCGAAGGAGATAAAATAAATATTGATATTAACGGAGATGGAGAATATTCAGAAGATGAAACAGGATGGACAATACTATATGAGTATGAAGATGGAACAGTAGAAGCAGTAGCACCAACAGTAATAGGAGGAGATTTAACATTAGGATACGGAGATACAACAATAAATTGGGAAGATGAAACAGTAATTGCAGATGCAGATATGGATGACAGCGGAACACTAGAAAATATAGAAAAATCAATATATTCATATAATAATGCAGTAAAAACAATAAATGATTATGCAAAAGAGCAAGTAACAAATCCTGATATACCAAAAGAAAATATAAGAAGTGTAGGAAGTAATCCTAGTGATCCATATAGCGAAAATACTACACTTTATACATCAAACAATTTGGAAAATTGGAATTCAACATATAATGGAGTAGGAAAAGGAACAGATGGCAATTATGAACAAGATTTAATTAGAATGAGCTACCATAAAGTAGCAAAAATTGATGACGGTTACTGGCTCGCTTCGCGCTTCGTCAATGCGGTATCAGAAGGCGTGAACTTCATTGTGAGGGATGTGTATTCGGACAGTGGTTTCATCGGCCACGACTTGTGGTACGTGAGTTCGGACAGCACGATGCACACGTCTAACCCATCGTGTGGTGTGCGCCCAGTAATAAAATTATCAAATGAAAATTTTAACGTTAAATAAATTTTCAAGATAAGATTGATTTTATATTAAAAATATGTTAGTATATATAACATATTAAAAAAACTGTGAAAAAGAGGAGTAGTATTTAAACAGCTTTAAAGAGAATAGAAGTCACCGGCTGAGAGCTTCTTAAAGCATGAAAATATGAAGGTAGCTTTGGAGTTGATTATTTGAAATTATAGTAAAATAATCCGTAAATCTGCGTTAAAGAAAATAAGATGTATAAATTTAAAATTTATATAAATTAGGTGGTACCGCGGTAAAAATCGTCCTATATTTTTAGATAGGACGATTTTTTTAAAATTAAATGAAAATGTATTACCATAAAAGAAAGGGGAAATGGAAAATGTGCGAGAAATGTACTCACAACTTAGAAGGGAAATATGAGCCTAAAAGTTTTGAAGAAGAAATTTATAAAAAATGGGAGGATAAAGGATATTTTAAACCAAGCATGGATAAGACAAAAGAAAGTTACTGTATAATGATGCCACCACCAAATGTAACTGGAAAACTTCATATGGGGCATGCTTTAGATGGAACACTTCAAGATATACTAATTAGATATAAAAGAATGCAAGGATACAATACTTTGTGGCTTCCAGGAACAGACCACTCTGCAATTTCAACAGAGGTAAAAATCATAGAAAAGTTAAAAGAAGAAGGAATAGACAAACAAGATTTAGGGAGAGAAAAGTTTTTAGAAAGAGCATGGCAATGGACCGAGGAATATGGTGGAGCAATAGTAAACCAACAAAAAAGGCTAGGATGTAGTGCAGACTGGGATCGTTCAAGATTTACTATGGACGAAGGACTTTCTAAAGCGGTACTAACAGTATTTAAAAGGTTATACGATAAAGGGCTAATTTATAAAGGAAAGAGAATGATAAATTGGTGCCCATGTTGTAATACATCAATTTCAGATGCAGAAGTAGAATACGAAGAAGAACCTACACATCTATGGCATATTAAATATAAAGTTGTAGGAGAACATAGGTATCTTACAATTGCAACAACAAGACCAGAAACAATGCTTGGAGATACTGCTGTTGCAGTACACCCAGATGACGAAAGATACAAAGATTTAGTAGGCAAAAAATGTATTCTTCCAATTATGAATAAG
This sequence comes from uncultured Clostridia bacterium, assembly GCA_944391865.1. Lineage (GTDB taxonomy): Bacteria > Bacillota > Clostridia > TANB77 > CAG-508 > CAG-452. The sequence continues at coordinate 22,229 of CALXVD010000016.1, read as the reverse complement.
GAAATTCCAATAATAGCAGATGAATTTGTAGATATGGAATTTGGTACAGGTTGTGTAAAAATAACACCAGCACATGATCCAAACGACTATCAAGCAGGACTTACACACAACTTAGAAATAATAGAAGTTTTTGACGAAAACTTTAAAATGAATGATTTAGTTCCAGAATATAAAGGACTAGATATGTACGAAGCAAGAAAACTAATAGTAGAAAAATTAAAAGAATTGGGAAATTTAGTTAAAATAGAAGATTACACACATAATGTAGGAAAGCATGATAGATGTAGAACTACAATAGAACCCAAAATATCAGACCAATGGTTTGTATCTATGAAAGAACTTGCAAAACCCGCAATAGATGCAGTAAAAAACGGAAAAACAAGATTTGTACCTCAAAAATTTGAAAAAACATATTTTAATTGGCTTGAAAACATACAAGATTGGTGTATATCTCGCCAAATATGGTGGGGACATCAAATTCCAGCATATTATTGCGACAAATGTGGACATATAAATGTAGATGTAGAAAAGCCAGAAAAATGTGAAAAATGCGGAAGTACTAGTCTTACACAAGATCCAGACACACTAGATACATGGTTTAGCTCAGCATTATGGCCATTTTCAACACTTGGTTGGCCAGAAAACACAGAAGACTTAAAAACATTTTATCCTACAAACACATTAGTTACAGGTTATGATATTATATTCTTCTGGGTTGTAAGAATGATGTTTTCTGCTTTAGAACAAACAGGAGAAGTTCCATTTAAAGATGTATTTATACATGGAATTGTAAGAGATAGCCAAGGAAGAAAAATGTCTAAATCTTTAGGAAACGGAATAGATCCATTAGAGATAATAGATAAGTATTCTTCAGATGCTTTAAGGTTTTCACTAATTTCTGGTACATCTGCAGGTAATGACATGAGATTTATGGAAGAAAAGCTAGATGCGGCATCAAATTTTGCAAACAAAGTATGGAATGCAGCAAAATTTGTACTTATGAATTTAGACGTAGGGGGCGCTGCCCACAGCGACCCGAAAGAATTAATGGCAGAAGATAAGTGGATTTTATCTAAATTAAATACATTAATTGCAGAAGTAAAAGTAAATATGGATAACTATGATTTAGGTGTAGCATTAGATAAAATATATGGATTTATTTGGAATGAATTTTGTGACTGGTATATAGAAATAGTAAAACCAAGACTATATAACAAAGAAAACAAAACTAGAAAAACTGCACAATATATTTTAAATAAAGTGCTAGGAGATTCACTAAAACTATTACATCCATTTATGCCATTCGTAACAGAAAAAATATATAAAGAGCTTTATAATAATGATGAAAGCATAATGATTGCAAACTATCCTGAATTTGATAAGGAACTAGAATTTAAAGAAGAGGAAGTTGCATTAGAAGAATTAAAAGAAGTAATAACAGGAATAAGAAATGCAAGAGCAACAATGAATGTACATCCATCTAAAAAATCTAAATTAATTTTTGTTACTAAAAAATATGGAGAAACTATAAAGGAATCAGAAGAATTTTTAAAAAAATTAGGATTTAGTGAAGATGTACAAGTTCAAGAAACAAAAGAAAATATACCACAAAATGCTGTAAACATTGTTTCTTCTAATATAGAAGTATTTATACCATTTGAAGATTTGGTAGATATAAAGGAAGAAATAGAAAGATTAGAAAAAGAAAAATCAAAAATATTAGTAGAAAAAGAAAAAACAGATAAAATGCTTTCAAACCCAGGATTTATAGCAAAAGCACCAGCTGCAAAGGTTGAAGAAGAAAAACAAAAACAAGCTAAATTTAGTGAAATGATAGCAGCAATAGAAGCAAGAATTAGGAATTTAAAATAAAATTTGCATATTATGTAAAATAGTGATAAAATATATTTATACACTTATGTGTAAATTATATTTAAAGGAGAATGAATAATGGAAAACAGCAAGAAAAAACCCAACGCCAATATCGATTATTGGTTGAGCAACAAAACCCTCAACGAACTCCTTAAGGAGGCGAAGGAGGTGCGGATGACCAACCGAGGAATTATCGAGTTAAAGTTTGGAGGGAATTATTGTTTAGGTGTTTCATTTGCATCGATGTTGTCGTGCGAAGAAGAGGAGAGTTATGCTCGGATTGTTTACATGCCGGGCTATACAAATCCGAATAACACGCCGGGCAGGGAATGTCGCTGCAAAGTCCTTTAAATGGTTTGGGGAGATAAGGAAACTTATTCTCCCCATTTCCTTACAAGTTAAAGCCCAAAAGATGTACGTAACCTTATGCAGTAAATCAAGCGAGTAAATGAGGAAAGTTAAATGACTTACCCTTTTTCAATATATAGTTGCTGTTTAAGTGATATTAATATAAAATTAACGTAAGCATTAATATCATAGAAAGTGAAGTGTTTTAAATGGAAATAGTAACCTTTAGTAAAGAACAAGAAGAAAAAGTTTTAGGATATTTAAATTCTAATAGAGCAAAAGAAATATTAGAAAGACTCGGAATTTATAAAGAAAGCAATAAGCAAGAGCAAAATATAGAATTAATAAAAACATATATATTAGAGGAATTAAGAGGAAAGTTTAGGGGAGAAACAGCTATAGATAAGTTTTTTACATCAATGGATTTTTATGTACAAAATAATGACTTTAAAAGATTTAAAGGTGATGAGTATATACCAGATGATTTTATTGATTATAAAATATCTCTTCCAACTAGGGTAGAAAAAGCAGGAGGACTAAGAACTATGGGTTGGATATTAGGACCAGACGAAAACGAATATATAGTAAAAGAAGCAGAAGGTTTAAAAGGAGAAATTTCTGGAACTAAAAATAGAAAAGACGGATTATATAATCCAGTAATAGGAAGCGCTGTATTTAAATTTTTGGGGGAAGATTCTGCAGAGTTTATACCTGCCTGTGATAAATTGCCATATTATTATATGTACAGTAAAAACTTTTTAAAGCCTAATCAAAAAATGTATAAATTAGATGATGAAAAATTCATGCAATGCAAGTTTGAAACAGATGAAAACGGAAACATAAAACATAGTCAGATAATGCAGGGAATAGAAGAAACAATAAGAAAAAAATATGGTAAGGAATTAAGTGAAGAACAACTTAATAATATTTGTGATAAATTAAAGCTACAATATGCAACTCAAGAGACCATAAAGAAATTAATAAAATCTATCGACGAAAATTTAGGAAATACATCAATTGTAGTTACAGAAAACCAAGAAGGAAAAGTGCAAGATATAAATATTTCGCCTGCTTATGATATTGATTTAAGTTTTTTAATTGGGGAAGAAATGTTAAATAATGATTATTCAAATAGGATAATGCATAGAACAACTAAAGAAGGTAAAACCGATTTAAAATCTTTAGTTCAAGAGTTTAGCATGACGGTACCTGGATATAAAGAAAAAACAGATGAACTGGCTTCTAAATTTAATGGAAACTATGTAGACCAAATTTTAGATATAGCATATGATATGTCAGGTGTAAGAACTTTTAAAGATAGAACAATAAAAGAAAAGTTTGGCGGATTTATAATGAAACAAACAGCTTTATTTAAAGAAGCATGTAAAGATAATAAAGAAAAACAAAAAGAATTTTAAAAATATATTAAAGAAGTGCTTAAGGTTAGGCACTTCTTTAATTATTTAAGTTATAAAATAAAAATAAATAGAATATACTAAAATAGATATAATTATTAAGGAGTTGTATTACTCGAATGGAGGAACTTTATGGTTAAAATATCTGAAAATTTAGGAGAAAGCAGAAACAGCATAAAGAAAATTTTAAAAGGAAGTATTATTTCAATTATAATAACTTTAATTGCTCTAATTATTTTTGCAAGTTTACTTAGCTATACTAATGTTTCAGAAAGTACTATACCAACAGTTACAATAGTTATAACAATTATTAGCATTCTGATTGGAAGTAGCTTAAGCATGTCTTCTGCTCAAAAAAATGGAATAATTAATGGTGCATTAATTGGGATTACATATATTTTGTTTATATATATATTATCAAGTATATTAGAAAATAATTTTGTATTAAATAAATATTCAATTATAATGATGATAGGCAGTGTATTGGCAGGTGCTTTAGGTGGAATAATAGGAGTAAATAGAAGGTAAATTGTAATTTGTTTTTGTGATGTGAGAGGTGCGAAGTGTGAGGTGTGCTTTTTAGGGCAAGGCATTGTTAGGCTTACCCTAATTTCACACTTCCCACATCCCACTTCTCACTTCCCATTCAAATTACAATTTGTCTCTTGATTATATTTTAAATTTAATATAAAATGAAATATATTACAAAAGCGGAGGTGTTAATGTGATAACATTAGAAGATGTTAAGAAAAATCCAGAAGTACAAGAACTTGTAATTGGCGCACAAAAGCAATTAGATGCTTTAGGATATACAGAACATTCTGTAAGGCATGTTAGCATAGTTTCGAATAGAGCAGGAAACATACTAGAAACCTTAGGATACGATAAACATAGAGTAGAACTTGCAAAAATAGCTCGGATATTTACATGATATAGGAAATGGAATAAATAGAGAAGATCACGCTCATACAGGAGCAATACTTGCATATAACATATTAAAAGATATGGGAATGGATGTTAAAGATAGAACAGAAATAATGTCTGCAATTGGAAACCATGATGAAAAAACAGGTACAGCTGTTAGTGATATTTCAGCTGCACTAATACTTGCGGACAAGTCCGATGTACACAGAGATAGGGTAGTAAATAAAAACATGGCAACATTTGATATACACGATAGAGTAAATTATGCAGTTACAAATGCAGAACTTACCATTAATAATAAAGAAAAGAAAGTTATTCTAGATTTAAGCATTGATAATAATATTTGCCCAGTATTAGACTATTTCGAAATATTTATGGATAGAACAATGATGAGCAAATATGCTGCAAAATATCTACAAATTTGGTTTGAATTAATTATAAATGATACAAGATTATTATAGGAGGAATTAGAAGTGAAAGCATACAAAGTAATTACAATAACAGCAATTATATTATTAGTTGTAGTAATAGTTGCTGCATCATTTTTAGGGATTTACAAAAAGAATGAATATTTGGTAAAAGATATAGTACCGGATTATATATTATGTACAGAATTTACAGATAGTAGAGTTCTAAATTTAAGTGTAGACGAGAGTATAGAATCTACTACAGTTTATGATAAAGATGGAAATGAAATAGCAGATCTTAAAGAAGGAGTAGAATATACAGAAGAAAATGGATATACAATAGTTGAAAATAAAGTAAATAGTGATGATAAACTAACAAAAGAAAATTATGAGAAGGCTAAAGAGATATTACAAAATAGAATTGTTAGCTTAGGAACAGAACAATATACAATAAAACTAGATGAAAATAATGGAAACATACAAATAAAAATGACAGAAAACGACAATACAGATACAATTATAGATAATTTAATAAAAGAGGGTACATTTGAATTAAGAGATAGTGAAACAGATGAAGTTTTATTAAATACGAGCAATGTAGAAAGTGCAAGCATAGCTTCAGCACAAGGTAGTTCTGAAGTAGGTGTTTATTTACAATTAAAGCTAAACGATGAAGGAAAGCAAAAATTAGAAGAAATAAGTAAAACTTATGTTCAAACAACTACTCAAACAACAGACGAAAACGGTGAAACAAAAGATGAAACAACTACTAAAGAAGTAAAAGTTTTATTTAATGGAGAAGAATTTACAACAACCTATTTTGGAGAACCAATGACAACAGGAGTTTTAGATATTAGAATAGGGACAAGCAGCGACGAAGAAACATTGCAACAATACGCTGTTCAAGCTAGCCAAATGGCGATTGTTTTAAATTCAGGTGAATTACCACTAGTATATCAAATAACAGAATATACAGAAAGTGCCGAAATAACATCATCACAAATTCATATTGCAATGTATGTTGGCATTGCACTTGTATGTTTAATGTTTATATATTTAATTATTAAATTAAAAGCAAAAGGGATATTGGCCGGAATATTACAAGTTGGATATATTGGATTATTATTTTTAGTTTTAAGATACACAAACATAAAAATTACTTTAGAAGGAATTGTTGGAATACTAGTGTCTTTGATAATTAATTTTATGTATATATATAAAATATTTAGTAATTTAAGTGAAAGTTTTATAAAGGAAACCACATTAAAAATTTCTTTAAAATTAATTCCTATTTATATAATAGCTGTTGTGTTTACATTCAATAGTATATCTAACATATCAAGTTTAGGAATGACACTAGTTTGGGGAATTATAATGATGTACTTATATAACTTAAGTTTAACACAAGTTGCAGCAAAAACAATTCAAGAAAAGTAATGTAGGGAGGAACAATAATGTTAAAAGACAAAAAAATATTAACAATATTAGCAGTATTATTAATAATAATTATAGCAGGCATTACAGTAATGTGCATAAAAGGAATGAATTATGGACTAGACTATGGAGAAAATACAACAATTCGTATGTACATAGATGCAAAAGTAGAAAAAAATGATATAAAAAATATAGTAACAGAAGTTTTTGGAAAAGAAAATAATATAAAAACTATAAATAACATAGAAAGTAATTTATTAATAACAACAAAAGCATCTTCAGAAGAACAACTAAATAACTTAGTTTCTAAAATCAATGAAAAATATGGGCTTGAAATGACTACAAGCGATTTAACTTTGCTAAATAACCCTAAAGTAGATATATTAGATTTAGTAATTCCTTATGCAATGCCAGTGCTTATTACATCTCTAATAATATTAGTATATTTTATAATAAAATACAGAAAATTCGGAATGTTAAAGGTTACAGTTTATACTATAATTTCTATAATAGGAACACAATTATTACTTTTAAGTATATACTCATGTACAAGATTACCTATAAACCAATATACTATGCCTATTTCAATGATGGTATTTATAGTAACAATACTAGTATTAACAGAAGGTTTTGAAAGAACTGCAAGTAAAGTAAAGCAAGAACAAAAATAGAAATATTATCATATAATATAATAACTAAAAACTCCATTATATTAAAAGATGGAGTTTTTATTATTAAATTTAATTAGGGTGATATATATGAATATAATAAATGTATTAAATAAATTTAAAAATTACAATAGGGAAGATAAAGACATAAGTATAGAAGAAATAAATGAAATGATGCACTTAAATACTAATATTATACTTTTAGATGTAAGAAGCCCTCAAGAGTATAAAGAAGGTCACCTAATAGGTGCAACAAATATTCCACTATATGAACTTGAAGGAAAAATAAAAGAAGATTATAATAAAGATGAGGATAAGAAAAAAACTATAATAGTATATTGTCAGACAGGAGCAAGAAGTAAAAAAGCAATAAGAATTTTACAAAAATATGGATTTTCTAGCTTATATCATTTGAAAAATGGCTTAGATGGTATATAAAAACAAAAAAATTCAGCTGTTTTAGCTGAATTTTTTTGTTTTTTATTTTAGATTATAAAAATCATTATTAAGACCGTCTATTTTATTATTTCGAATAAATCTATTTAGATTATTAAAAGTAACTCCGCTGGCAATAGAAAGGTCCTGTATAGAATTAAAATCAGTATTTTCATTTAATATATTATTTAACTTTGCTATATCTAATCTATCTCTTGTTTCGCAATTACAGCAAACATCATTATTTGACATGAAGAAACAACCACAACGTGCACATTTTTTAAATTCCATAATAAAAACCTCCCTAATTTTCTAAAATATTTTATCACAAAAAATAAAAAAATCAAATAAAAACGGAAAAAAATATTTTAAAAAGAGGTAAATTGTAATTTGTTTTTGTGATGTGTGAGGTGCGAAGTGTGAGGTGTGTTTTTTAGAGATATGCTATGTAAGGCTTACCCTAATTTCACACTTCCCACATCCCACTTCTCACTTCACAACAACAAATTCACAAAATATTGAAAAAAATCATACTATATATAAAATACATATGGAGGTAAAAATTATGAACATTTTATTAATATTTTTCGCATTACCAATTGCAGTAATAATAATATCAGCAATTTTACAAAAAGTTTTGAAAAGTCCAATAGCTGTTGCAGCACTTATTTTTGCAATCTTTTTAGTTGTTACATTTGCTATAGGCAATACAATATTGCTAATTGCAACACTTGCATATACAATACTTGCTTTCATAACAGCAGTAATAGTAAAGTTTATTTGTGAATTTAATGATAAATGTGGATGTTTAAATAATATTTGTAATAGAAGTAATAGCCGAACAAGTGTTGATTCAATAAATACAGATTTGATAACTGCAAATAGAATAAATAGTAATGCAATAAATGCAGATAGTATAAACGCTAATACAATAAGAACTGATACAATTAATACAAACACTATAAATACAAATACGATAAGAACAGGTTCAAATAACAATTCATGCTGTTGCAGATGTAATAGATTTAGAAGATAAATGGAAATTTGTTGTTTAGAAATTAGATATTAGAAATGTAGGGGCGGCAATCTGCCGTCCGAAAAAGTAGAAAATTAATTACAGACAAGGGCGATTTTAATTACCCGCAAAACATTGCAAACTTTGTAGGGAGCGCCTAGCCCCTACATTTTCTCTACTATTTAAAATTTGGTCTGAACATTAACTGAAAAGTAACAAGTTAATTACATTTTGCATATATAAATATTTACAATCCCAGCATTCTGTTATATAATATTAAAATAAGTTTTTAAGGAGTGAAGCATATGGCAGAAAATGTTAAAAATGGACAAGAAGAATTAGACGAAAATCATTTAATTGCAATTAGAAAAGAAAAATTAAAGGAATTAAGAGAGCAAGGAAAAGACCCTTTTAAAATAACGAAATACGATAGAACTCATTTTAGTAAACAGATTAAAGATAATTATGAAGAGTTTGAAGGAAAAGATGTATCAGTTGCAGGAAGAATAATGGCAAAAAGAATAATGGGTAAGGCATCATTTTGTACAATTCAAGATTCACAAGGGAAAATACAAAGTTATGTAAGCATAAATGATTTAGGTGAAGAGAGCTATTCTTTGTTTAAAACATATGATATTGGAGATATAATAGGAATAAAAGGATTTGTATTTAAAACAAGAACAGAAGAAATTTCTATTCATGCAAAAGAAGTAATATTACTTTCTAAATCATTAAGACCTCTTCCAGAAAAATTTCATGGATTAAAGGATACTGAACTTAGATATAGACAAAGATATGTAGATTTAATTGTCAATCCAGAAGTAAAAGAAACATTTTTATTAAGAAGTAAAATAATAAAAGAACTAAGAAGAATTATGGAAGAAGAAAACTATGTAGAAGTAGAAACTCCAATGCTTACAACAGTTGCAACAGGAGATGCTGCAAGGCCATTTATTACACATCATAATACATTAAACTTAGATATGTATTTAAGAATAGCACCAGAATTAAACTTAAAAAGATTAATAGTAGGTGGTTTTGACAGAGTATTTGAAATTGGAAAGAATTTTAGAAACGAGGGAATGGATATAAAACACAATCCAGAATTCACTAACATAGAATTCTATGCGGCATATCAAGACTATAATGATATGATGGACATTGCAGAAAAAATAATTTCCACAATAGCAAAAAATGTACTTGGAACTACCAAAATAACATATCAAGGTGTAGATATAGATTTAACACCAGGTTGGAAAAGAATATCAATGATAGAAGCAATAAAAGAAGCAACAGGAATAGATTTTAACAAAATAAAAACAGACGAAGAAGCTTTAGCTTTAGCTAAAGAAAAAGAAATTGAATTAGAAGATACAAAACAAACTAGAGGTCATGTAATAAATGTATTCTTTGAAGAATTTGTAGAAGATACATTAATTCAGCCAACATTTATAATAGACTATCCAGTAGAGGTATCACCACTAACAAAAAGAAAAGAATCAGACCCAAGGTTAGTAGAAAGATTCGAGTTATTTATTGGTGGACGTGAGTATGGTAATGCTTACTCAGAATTAAATGACCCATTAGACCAATATGAGAGATTTGTTAAACAACAAGAAGCAAAAGAAAAGGGTGACGAAGAAGCAGGAGGAATGGACGAAGACTTCGTAACATCATTGGAAATAGGACTTCCACCAACAGGAGGAATGGGAATTGGTCTAGATAGATTAATAATGTTATTTACAGATAGCGCATCTATAAGGGATGTACTATTATTCCCAACAATGAAACCATTAGGTGATCACTAAAAAAGAAAATATCATGAAGCATTCAATATAAATGATAGGAGCAAAAGTATGAAAATATCTATTGATGTAATACAAAAATTATCAAAAATAAAAAATTCAGTATATGATGCTATAAAAATAGAATATTTATATCACTCAAATAAATTAGAAGGAAGTACTTTTAGCAAGGAAAACTTAATAGACCTTCTAGAACAAAAACAAGTTAATCGGTGAACATTTTTTAGATGATGTAATAGAAACAAAAAATTCATTAGAATTGTTTGATAATGTTATTAATACATTAAAAGAACCATTAGATAAGTATCTCCTATGGGAATGGCATAGATTATTAAAAAAAGGAACTGTAGATGAAGAAATAGACAATATTGGAAAATGGAAAAAATATGAAAATAGGCTTTCAAAAACAAATTTAAAACTATGCGAACCACATTTAGTTGAAAACAGCATTTTTAATTTACTTGAAGATTGGAATGAAAGTAAAAAAGATATTTATGCAATAGCTGATTTTCATCAAAGGTTTGAGCATATACACCCTTTTCAAGACGGAAATGGAAGAATAGGAAGATTTATTATATTAAGACAATGTATAGAAAATTCAGTTGATTTAATTGCTATCGATGATGAATATAACAAAGAATATAGAGAAGCGTTATATGAAGCACAAACTACTCAAAATATTAATTATTTGGTCGAAGTTTTTAAAAAATGCCAGGCAAGACTTGATGAAAAATTATCAGATTGCATTTCTACAATAAATCAAGTATCACAAGAAGGTGAGTAAAATGAAAATTTTACTCCGAGAAAAAATCAAAATTGGGGATGAAGAAAGAGGTATATATGTTTAATTTTGCATTTGATAAAAGAACTATTATAATAGTTGTGGGCGTAATATTAGCCTTATGGTTAGTATCAGTAGGAACTGATGGATTATTAAGTCTATTATTAACAATACCAGGAGTGTTAATTGCACTTACATTTCATGAATTTGCACACGCGTATGCGGCAGATAAATTAGGAGATGATACAGCAAGAATACAAGGAAGGCTTAATTTAAATCCACTTAGCCATATAGATCCAGTAGGATTTGTATTTTTAATTGTTGCTGGATTTGGATGGGGAAAACCTGTACAAATAGATCCAAGAAATTTTAATGGAAAATATTCTATATCAAAAGCTGAAGCGATAGTTTCGGCAGCAGGACCAATAATGAATTTTATACTAGCATTTGTGTTTGTTATTATTTATTATGTGCTATTTGGAGTAACAGATATTTTAAGCGGACTATCTTTACAATGGCAACAAATAATATATTATGTAATAATGTATACAATATCTGTAAATATAGGACTTGGTGTATTTAATTTAATACCACTTCCACCACTTGATGGTTCAAAAATATTAATGCACTTTTTACCATATAATGCAAAACAATGGTTTTATAACAATCAACAAATATTTTATATAATATTTGTAGTTATTTGGATTTCAGGACTATCATCTGTTATATTAAATCCAATTTTTAACGCAGTACTAAGTGGAATGAGTTGGTTAGTAGCAACAATATTTGGACTATTTATTTAAAGGAGAAAAATGAAAGATTTATTAGTTTTAGGAATTGAAACAAGTTGTGATGAAACTTCCGTATCAGTTGTAAAAAATGGTAGGGAAGTTCTTTCTAATGTTATAAATTCACAAATAGATATACATACAGAATATGGAGGAGTAGTACCTGAAATTGCATCTAGATGTCATACGGAGGTAATAAACCAAATAACAAAGCAAGCTTTAAAAGAGGCTAAAATAAAATTAAAAGATATAGATGTAATTGCATGCACATATGGACCAGGTCTTGTAGGAGCTCTTTTAGTAGGAGTATCATATGCAAAGGGACTAGCATTTGCAAACAATAAACCACTAGTAGGAGTAAATCATATACAAGGGCATATTGCTGCAAATTATATTACATATAAAGAATTAAAACCACCATTTCTATGCTTAATGATGTCAGGAGGTAATACTCAAATTGTATATGTAAAAGATTACTGTAAATTTGAGGTGCTAGGAAAAACAAGAGATGATGCAATAGGAGAAGCATTTGATAAAGTGGCAAGAGTTGTGGGACTTCGGATACCCAGGAGGTCCTAAAGTAGATAAACTTGCAAAAGAAGGAAAGGCAAATATAGAGCTTCCAAAAACACATTTTGAAAACTTAGACTTTAGTTTTAGTGGAATAAAAACAGCAGTAATAAATTTAAATCATAAAAATCCAGACATAAATAAAGCTGATTTATGTGCAAGCTTTCAAAAAACAGTTACAGAGATTCTAATAGAAAACATAAAAAAATCTGTAGATTATATTAATAATAATGTAGGGGCGGACGAATCTGTCCGCCCGCAAAACGAACCAATCAAACTAGTTCTAGCAGGTGGAGTTTCTGCAAATTCATATATAAGAAGCGAATTTGCAAAATTAGAAAAAGAAGCGAATATAAAAATTTATTACCCAGAATTAAAGCTATGCACAGATAATGCTGCAATGATAGCATCTGCAGGTTATTATAATTATTTAGAAGGAAATATTTCAGACTTAACACTAAATGCAGTACCAAATTTAAAATTGTAATTTATCTGAGAAGTGAGAAGTGGGATGTGGGAAGTGTGAAATTAGGGTAAGCCTTACGAAGCCTAGCCCTAAAAAGCACACCTCACACTTCACACCTCTCACCTCACAAAAACAAATTACAATTATTTAGGAGGAAATATATGGCAATATATGCAATTTCAGATTTGCATTTATCTTTTGGAAGTAATAAGCCAATGGATATATTTGGAGTAAATTGGGAAAACCATGCACAGAAAATAAAGAATAATTGGGAAAACAAAGTAAACGAAAATGATTTGGTCTTGTTACCAGGTGATTTTTCGTGGGCAATGAATTTAAAAGATACATATATGGATTTTGAATATTTAAATAATATGCCAGGCAAAAAACTTTTATTAAAAGGAAATCATGACTATTGGTGGACTACATTAAAAAAAATGAGAGATTATTTACACGAAAACAAATTTAATAATATAGACTTTTTATATAATAATAGTTATGAGTTTGAAAATAAAATTATTGTTGGAACAAGAGGTTGGCAAGAAGCAGAAACAAAAGAAGATATAAAAATTATAAAAAGAGAAAATACAAGACTGAAACTTTCATTGATAGACGGAATAGAAAAGTGTGGTAAAGATAAAGAAATTATAGTTTGTATGCATTATCCTCCGTTTATAAAAGAAGAAGATCCTGATATGAATTTTATATCTTTAATGAAACAATATAATGTAAAGAAGTGTATATATGGGCATTTGCACGGTGAGACACGGAAAAGGTGCAAGAGAAGGAAAAATAGAAGGAATAGAATTTAAATTAGTAAGCTCTGACCATATGAAATTTGATTTAATAAAAGTTGAGTGATATTTGGAATGAACATAATATATCCAAAACCAAAAATCAAAAATTCAGATTAAAATTTATTTGTATACTTGTATAAAATCGCCTTTGTTACTAAAAATAGTAAAAGGAGGTGTTTTAATTATGTTTAATTTTAATACAGATATGGCAGATGAAAGAAGAGACATTTTTAAAAAAGCAAATAATTTAGATGAGATTCCGGGGATTGAAACAGAAACTGTAGATGAAGGAGAAAATATAAAAACAAATAGAGTAAAAATATTAGATAAGCAAGGAGAAGAGGCAGTTGGAAAACCAATTGGCACATATATAACAATAGATATAAAAAAATTAAAAATAGCAGGAGATGAGGAAATTCAAAAAGCTTCTGATATAGTAACAAGAGAATTAAAAGAATTAATTAATAAGCATGTAGATAAAGAAGGTGATATTTTAGTTGTGGGGCTTGGAAATATATACGTAACCCCAGATTCACTTCGGACCAAAGGTTGTATCAGAAATAGATATAACAAGGCATCTTTTAAAATATGCTCCACAATATTTAGAAGAAAATGCAAGACCAGTTAGTGCAATAGCACCAGGAGTACTTGGAACAACAGGAATAGAAACAATGGAAGTAATAAAAGGAATAGTAGAAAATATAAAACCTAAATTAATAATTGTAATAGATAGTTTAGCATCAAAAAGTATAGAAAGAATAAGTAGTACTGTGCAACTTTCTGATACAGGAATAGTACCGGGTGCAGGTGTTGGCAACGCTAGAAATGAAATTAGTGTAAACACTCTCCGGAATACCAGTAATTGCAATAGGTGTACCAATGGTAGTAGATGCTGCCACCATTGCAGCAGATAGTATAGATATTTTTATAGAAAAGCTTCAAAATGAAGGAAATTCAAACGAACATTTAAACAAACTAAAAGATGAAGATAAATATGGAGTAATAAGGGATGCATTAATTCCAAAAGAATATAATTTAATAGTAACACCAAAAGAAATTGATGATTTAATAGAAAATATGAAAGATGTAATTGCAAGAGGAATTAACTTTTCTTTGTAAATTAATAAAAATAAAACCTTAGAAAATTGTCTAATTTTTGTAAATAATCTTCAGATCTAATAAATCTTTTTTGACTAGAGACAAGAGTACTATTGTTTGAATATCTTCTTCTGTACAAAGCGTGAAATCAATAAATCATCTAAATAGGCATCATATTTACCTGTTTTAATACTTTCAACATTTCTTTAGTATGACATAAAATATCGTTAATAATTATTTTTATTTCTTTGTATATCATTTTTACCTCTTTTAAGACAAAGAAACATAATTATTATATTGTTTTCTATGTGCAAAAGTAAATTCTAGTTTTAGACTAAATCTAGAATTTACTTTTGCAATTAAATATAGTAAAAGATAAAATAAAAAATGTTGCATTTTAAAAATTAGTATGCTAAAATATATTAGTCAAATTAAATCGGAGGGATATAAAGTGGATATATTAAAGAATATAGTAATTGTAATTTATGTAATAAATTGTTTGGCAGTAATAATTCTTGCATTAATGCAGTCAAAAGATGATGAAGGAGCATCTAGCACAATAATGGGCGGTAGTTCATCAAGCTTTTATGAAAAAAATAAAGGTAGAACAAAAGAGGGTAAACTAAAAAGATGGACAATTATTTTAGGTATTACATTTGCAATTCTTTCTATTGTTTTAGGAATATTATATATGTTATAAATTATAATTTAATAAAGCAAAAAACTCACATTATATT
Organism: uncultured Clostridia bacterium; assembly: GCA_944391865.1. GTDB lineage: Bacteria > Bacillota > Clostridia > TANB77 > CAG-508 > CAG-452. The sequence continues at coordinate 6,669 of CALXVD010000016.1, read as the reverse complement.
TTTAATGTGAGTTTTTTATAATTTTTAGTTAACACCTTTTATATAAATAATTAAAACAGAAAGAACAAGAGTTATTATGGAAGTAATAATAACGGTTATACCGCCAGATTTGTTATTATTACTTTTTATTTCATAAATTCCATAATTGAGAGTTTTTATAAAGATTATAATAGATAAAATTATTATTAAAATATCCAAATTTTATAACTCCTTTCTAAGATTTAGTAGATAGTTCGCCGAGACTTTACATTAGAATCTACTTTTACAGAGAAAAATGAATTTTGATAATTATATAACCAATCAGATTCTATCCACTCTTCCCATGTTAAATAATTACTAACTACATGCCTTCCTAAATTTGCTATATCACATTTATACTCTTTTGAAGTTTTGTATAGATATGAAGATATATTTTGTTCCAAATATGTGTTGGTATAGTCTTCAATTAATTTTAAGTTTTCTTCGTTAGAATAATCAAAATGATCATCAAATGATGTAATATTTGCAGTTATTGTTACCTCACAATCGATGTAAGGAGTACCATTTACAAATTTTACAGAAGTTTTAGTATCTTTTGGAGAAGCTATATATAAATTAATTACACTATCTTTGTTGAATGGACTAGGAACAGAAATAGTAGCACTTTCTAATTTATTTACAACTAATAGATGACATAGCGCCTCCATTCCAGTAAGCTCTCCAACTAACTTATCATCATAAAAAATAGCAAGCCCCATGTTTTCCAATACAGTTTCGCTTTTTATAGGAGTTTCACCCGCTTTATAGCTTCCCTGTGCATCATAAGGAGTTTTAGATTTATCGTCAGAGTGAGTAGAATCTGTATTTATTCCACCTAATATTGCGTGAGGTTGGTTAGTTGTACTAAGCATATCTGAATAGAAATCTTCGAGTGTTACATTTTCTGTAAGACCTGTATATTCGCTAGAATTTAGCGTAAGTTCATAATATCTTGCTGATACGCTTTCCAAAGTAGGTTGAGAATTTTCTAAATAATCAGAAGCCTTGCATTTACTAACAATTATATTACAGTCAGGACGCATTTCTAGGTCATTTACTAATGTGAAGATATATTCAGACACACCTTCATAAGCAAGTTCTTCAGAAATAACAACTGCCTTGCAATGAGAAAGATTTACTTTTTTACTAATATAATTATCTATTAAACTAATCCCAGCATCAATTGAGGCACAATCAACTGTTGTAACAGTAGATTCTTGTGACTGGCTGCTACCACCACCGCTACCAGAACTGTTACCTAATATTGCAAACTGAAAAGAAAGCTTTAAATGTTCATTATCACCTTTATCAATTCCAATTGCAACAGCATATGCGAGGGTTTCCAAACCTTGAGCACTATAACAGCCAGTTAAAGAAGTTAAAATCAAAATAATAATGAGAATAAGTATAATAAATTTTTTAACTCGCATTATAATTTCTCCTTTTTGACTTAATATTTGCGAATATTAATATAATTAAACTTATAATAAATACTAAGATTATAGTCACATATTTTAAAATTACATTTTGAATATATTTAATAATAGCAATATCATTGTATATAAAAGAAAACACAAAAATTAAACTTGTTATAGAGTAAACCATTTCCCTATCATTTTTTATTTTTGTTATTTTTTTAAATATAGTAGCAATAATGTCTGTGCTAATAGATAGAAAAGAAAGTGTAGACAATATCCAAATAAATATAAAAATAGCATCTACTCTTTGAAAAAATTTACCAAACTCAATTATTCTAGTAAGCAAGTAAATAGACAGCATTTCTTCCGTAAAAGAAATAAAAGGAAACACCATAATTAAACAAAGAACACTTAAGAATAAGTATACTGCAGAAATTATAGTAGAAGAGATGGCTATTTTTTTAAATTCATCAGGATTTTTTAAATAAGGTATAATAAAATATAGATATGCAAAAGCACTAAATGCAAAAATGTTATTTATACCTATTAAAAAAGTTTCTTTTGCTCCAAATCCCAAAATTGGATAAATTCTTTCTGGAACAAAATCAGTAAATGTTGAAAATAAAATTACAAGAAGGCTTAAAAGTAATACAGGTGTTATAATTAAATTAACATGGGCAATTGGTTTAATTCCTAATTTAGCAACAATAACAACAGGTATTAAAAATAACAAAAGCAAAAAAACAAGGGGAGAGTTTTCAAAATATATAAGTTTTAAACTACTTGCAAAATATCTAAGAATTATAGAGGCAGAAAAAATAAAAAAGGCAATATATAATATACTAACTATAATTTTAAGAACTTTCCCACCTAAAAATTCAGATATATCTACAATATCAGAGTTGGCAAATGGTTTAAATAATTTACATATAAGAAAACAAAATAGCACAGCAATAATACTTATATATATAACATTAATCCATGAAGAAGAGCCAGTATTTACAATAATTGTATTAGGTAAATTAAAAATAATTTGAGTAATTGTAATCATTATAAGTAGTGATACAGCTTCTATTTTTCCAATTTTCTGTAATGAATTCATATTATTTATTTCCTTTCCAAAACTTCCATGCCATACTTATTTTACCTTGAGATTTAGGACTTTTTGTATTCAAAAAATCTGAGCGATTTTCTCTTCTCCACATAGGAGGAATAAAATAAGAGGCATCTGTGTTTAAATTTGTGACAGGTAAATATGGTGCAAGATAAGAAACTCCAAATGATTTAGAATTAGCAAGTAATGCAAGTTGCACAAATACGCCAATAGCTATACCTAAAAACCCAGCTAAATAGCCAAGAATTATATACATAAATCTAAAAATTCTTAAAGCAAATCCAAGGGAAAAATCAGGAATTGCAAATGAACATATTGCAGTAATTGCAACAATAATAATTAGTATAGGACTTACCAAATTTGCACTTACAGCAGCTTCTCCGCAGTATTAATGCTCCAACAATTCCAATTGTTGGACCAATTGGAGTAGGAACTCTAAGACCGGCCTCCCTTATAAGCTCAAAAGAAACTTCCATCAAAAGGATTTCAAAAATAATAGGGAAGGGGACACTATTTCTAGATGCGGCAATTGTAAAAAGAAGCTCAGTTGGAAGAAGTTCAGTATGGTAATTAGTAATTGCAACATAAATACCAGGTAAAAATAAAGTAATAATAAATGCTATAATACGAACAATTTTTAATAAATTAGAATATTGAAACTTAAGATTTACATCTTCTGGAGAAGATAAGAAATCTATAAATACACCAGGCATAATAAGAGAATACGGGCTACCATTTACTAAAACAACTACTCTTCCTTCTAAAATGTGATTTGCAGCCTTGTCGGGTCTTTCAGAAGCTATCATTTGCGGAAAAGTAGAATAACTGTTATCTTGAATTAATTGCTCTAATTGTCCAGAAGATGTTATACTATCAACATTTAAATTATTAATTCTATATTTAACCTCTGCTACTAAATCATTATTTGCAATATCTTTAAGGTAACAAATAGCAACTTTTGTTTTGCTAACTTTACCTACAGTTGCATCTTCAATTATTAAATTTTCATTACTAATTAATCTTCTTAGCATTGCAGTATTAGTTCTTAGTTTTTCAACAAAGGATTCCTGAGAACCTCTAATAACAATTTCATTTTTAGGTTCAGAAATACTTCTAGACTCAAAGCCTTTTACATCAATAACAAAGCAAGTAGAAAGTGTGTCAACCATTAGAGCACAATCACCTATATTTACAGAAGAAAAAATATCGTTAAAGTTTGTTACTTTTTTCATAGTATTCTGAGGTACCAAAGAATTATATATATAATCTTCCAAATTAAACTTCTTAATTTTTCTAACACTAATATTACCAGCCACTGCAAGAGGAATAGAAGATTGAGAACTTTTATTTCTATTCATCAACGGTTTTAAAATAAAGTCATTAATACTTTCAGAATTAATCATTCCATCTATAAAAAGTAAAGCAGATTTATACTCCTTTCCATTTATAGATAAATTAAATTCTCTAATTTTAATATCACTATTAATTAAAGCATTATATTTAACTTTTATATAATCTAAATTAACATTCAAGCTAGAATACAATTTTTGATTACTTTTTTCTTCATCAGGAGATAAATTATCAGAATTATTAGTTACTTTAGATTCATTATTATTTTCGGGTAGGGAGAAAGAGTAATTAGTAGATGGTTCTTGATATAAAAAAAGTTTCTTTAAAATATTTTTTATATTATCCATAAAAACCTCCATTCATACAGCTATATTAAAAGTTTTTCCAAAATAAAAAAGATTATGTAATTTTTCTTTTTTTTGGACAAACTAATTTTATACTATCTGAACAAAGAGAAAAAATTAAAAACAGAAAAAAATAAAGAAAACAGAAGAAAAAACAATACAATTAAAAGAAAACGAACAAAAACAAGAGTAAACGGTACAATATAAAATTTGAATGTTAAAAAAATGATGGTATAATATTAATAGTCAAAGAAAGTCAAAGTCAAACAATAAGAGGTGGTAAAATGAGAATATCAGATGTTATAGAAGAATTTATTAAAGATTTATTTAATGATAACCAAGAATACGTTGAAATTCAAAGAAATGAGCTTGCAGAAAAATTTAATTGTGTACCATCTCAAATAAACTATGTAATATCAACAAGATTCAGGCCATCGCAAGGCTATTATGTAGAAAGCAAACGTGGCGGAGGAGGTCATATTAGAATAAAAAAAATAAATATTACAAAAAGTAATTACCTAATGCATATAATAACTAGTATGGGCAATACAATAACATCAAATGAAGTTGATATATTTATTAGTAATTTCTTATCATACGAAATAATAAATAAAACAGAAGCAAAGTTACTAAAAGTAGCAACAAGTGATAATGTACTTACAGTACCACAAGAGATGAGAGATAAATTAAGAGCAAGTATATTTAAAAATATGATATTAAATCTTGTAGAAGATTAGAAGGAGGAATTAGTATGTTATGTCAAAAATGTAATAAAAATGAAGCAAACGTAAAATACACAGAAATAATAAATGGAGAAAAAAGAGAAATGATGCTATGTGAAGAATGCAGTCATAAACTTGGATTAGACAATATTAACTTTAGTATGCCAATTGACTTTTCAAGTTTCTTTGGAGGTTTACTAGAAGACGAAGCATATAACGACCAAGAATTTATGCCATTATTTCAAAGTGTAAAAGAACTTAAATGTGATAATTGTAATATGACATATGATGAATTTATAAACCAAGGTAAATTTGGATGTCCAGAATGTTATGATGTGTTTTCAAGCAAAATAGATTCATTATTAAAAAGATTACACGGAAGTAACAAATATATGGGAAGAAGGGCATTAAATAGCACAAGACAAGAAGAAAAGCATGCAGAGGGCAACACCATTGGCGACCAGCAAAACAAAAAGAGTGAAAAAGAAGAAACCAAATTAGAAAAATTGCAGAAAGACTTAAAAAAAGCAATAGCAGAAGAAAGATATGAAGATGCAGCAAAAATAAGAGACGAAATAAATAATATAAAGAATAAATAAAGGAGGTAAAAATGTTAAATTGGTATTTACAATCAGGTAATGAATCAGATGTAGTTTCAACTACAAGAATAAGAATAGCAAGGAATATAAAAGGTTTTTCATTTGTAAATAGATATACAAAGAAAGATGCATTAAAAATAGTAGATATAATGGAAAATGCTGTACCTAGTTTAGGATATGGACTAAAATTAATTAAGTTAAAAGATTTAGATGATATTACTAAAATTAGTTTAGTAGAAAAACATTTAATTAGTCCAGAGTTTGCATATAACAAGGAAGATATAGGGGCAATAGCAATAAATGATGATGAAAACATATGTATAATGGTAAATGAAGAAGATCATTTGAGGTTGCAAGTCTTATCCGCAGGTTTAGAACTTGAAAATGCACTAAATTTAGCAATAGAGATAGATAAAAAATTAGAGGAACTTGTACCATATGCTTATAATGATAAGTATGGTTTTTTAACAAGCTGTCCTACCAATGTAGGAACAGGATTAAGGGCTTCTGTTATGGTCCACTTACCAGCACTTAGCAAAACTAACAATATTAGAAAAGTGCTTGAAGTTGTAAATGGATTTGATATGAATATTAGAGGAATATATGGAGAAGGAAGTAGCTCCAAAGGTGATATTTACCAGATATCAAACAAACAATCTCTTGGTATAACAGAGGAAGAAATAATTAAGAATTTAAAAATAATTACAGATAAAGTAATAGAGCAAGAAAGATTAGCAAGAAAAATACTTGCTAAAAATCAAATAGAATTAGAAGATAAAGTATATAGAGCATTTGGAATACTTTCTAATTGTAAAAAACTTTCATCAGACGAATGCAATAATCTTCTTTCCGAAGTAAAACTAGGAACAGATTTAGGAATAATAAAGGAATTAAATGATTTAAAAGTTAAAAAAATAGAAATGTATACAAAACCAGCAAATTTACAAAAATATGTTGGACAAACTTTAGATTCATATGAAAGAGATATAAAAAGAGCAGAAGTTGTAAAACAAATAATAAGTGAGTAAAATTGGAATTTGTAAGACAAATTCGTTTAAAATAATTGTAGGGGTCGCCGCCCTCGGCGACCCGCATACCAATATT
>CALXVD010000015.1 GCA_944391865.1 uncultured Clostridia bacterium | reverse complement strand
GCTAGAATTGCTAAAACACGTATTGAACCGAGGAGCGCAATAAATTTATGTTTTTAACTAGATTTTATGGGCGTCTTTCAATTTAATTAATCACACAAATTACAATTTTTGTTTTAGAATTTTCTTCAATGGACGGGCGAACACAGTTCACCCCTACAGGTTGTATTAATAGATTAATAAAATGAAGAAAGAGCGGAAATAAATTCCGCCCCTGCATTCATCAAATATTATAAAAATATTTTATTTGTTTAATCCTTTTCTTCCTGGATATATTGCTAAATCTCCTAATTCTGCTTCTATATTTAAAAGTCTATTGTATTTTGCAACTCTATCTGTTCTACATGGTGCTCCTGTTTTTATTTGTCCAGCATTTGTTGCAACAGCTACATCTGCAAGTGTTGTATCTTCTGTTTCTCCTGAACGATGTGATACAACTGCTGTATATCCATTTTTCTTTGCAAGTTCTATTGCGTCTAATGTTTCTGTTAATGTTCCAATTTGATTTAGTTTAATTAATATACTGTTTGCAATTTTGTTGTCTAGACCTTTTTGTAATCTTTTTATATTTGTTACAAATAAGTCATCTCCAACCAATTGTATTTTATCTCCTAATGTTTCTGTTAGTTTCTTCCATCCTTCCCAATCTTCTTCTGCTAGTCCATCTTCTATTGATATAATTGGGTATTTGTTGGTTAAGTCTACTAAGTATTCTATCATTTCGTCCACTGTTTTTAAATCGTCTGTTTTCCAGAAATAATAGCATCCTTCTTTTCCTATTTTTTTAGCTTCGTCATACATTTCTGTGCTTGCTACATCTAATGCAAGTACTACATCTTCTCCTGGTTTGTATCCAGCTTCTTTAATTGCTTCTACTATTAATTTTAGTGCTTCTTCGTCACTTGATAAGTTTGGAGCAAATCCTCCTTCGTCTCCAACACCTGTTGAAAGTCCTTTTGATTTTACAACTTTTTTAAGTGTGTGGTATATTTCTACTGCCATTTGCATACATTCACTAAATGTTTTTGCTCCTACTGGCATAATCATAAATTCTTGAATATTTACAGTATTATCTGCGTGTTTTCCACCATTTAATATATTCATCATAGGAACTGGCATAGTTTTTGCGTTTGCTCCTCCTATGTATCTGTATAGACTCATTCCTAAAGAATTTGCTGCTGCTTTAGCTACAGCAAGAGAAACACCAAGTGTTGCGTTTGCTCCTAGTTTTCCTTTATTTTCTGTTCCGTCTATTTCTATTAACTTTTTGTCTATTTCTACTTGGTCAAATACATTCATTCCTTCTAGTTCTTTTGATATAATTTTATTTACATTTTCTACTGCTTTTAATACACCTTTTCCTAAATATCTTGATTTATCTCCATCTCTTAATTCTACTGCTTCGAAACTTCCTGTTGATGCTCCTGATGGAACCATTGCTACTCCATTTGTTCCTTCTTCTGTAATTACTTCAACTTGTACAGTTGGATTTCCTCTAGAATCTAATACTTCTAAAGCTTTTACTTCTTCAATTGCTAAATATTCCTTCATGTAAATTTCCTCCTTTAAAATTAATATATATGTATAGGGAATATCCCTATTTAAAACTAAATTAATCTTCTTTTTTGTATTCTTCTTCCTCTTCTTTAATTATCCATTCTTCATTTTCTTTGTAGAATTTCTTAAGTGATATCTTTAATCCCTTAAAACTTTCTACTGGTATTTCATCTGTAATTTCATATTCTTTTCCTTCGTTATATAACCCGCCTTCACTGTTATGTACAAATGTAAATATTTTTCTATCATTTGGTTCTATAATCCAATATTCTTTTACTCCATTCATTTGGTATATAGAATATTTTGTAAATCTATCATGAACTAAATTTGTTGGTGATGCAATTTCTATTATAAAGTCCGGTGAGCCTTTCACATAATTTTTTTCGTATTTATCTAAGTCACACAAAACAAATATATCTGGTTGCAAAACTGTATCCCATTTGCTTTTATCATTTCCTTTTGCAAATATAACATCAAATGGTGCAACAAATGGCTTGCACTTTTTACCTTCAAAAAATTCGCTTAATTGCCTTCCAATTTCTAATAGTATCATTTGATGTATCCCTCTAGGGCTACTCATTAAGTATAAATCACCATTTATAATTTCATATCTGTCATTGCTATTATTTCTTATTTTTTCTAATTCTTCATAATTATATTTTTTATTTTTTCTTGCTAAATTATCCATATCGTTTCCTCCGTATTTTAAATTTAGCCCCCTTAAAAGGTATAGGGACACACCTTAAGTCAAAAGCATTCCTCATAGATTGAGGTATGTCCCTACCTAACCTCTAGTTATGTCAGTTTTCATAATTATCTATTATTCTAATAAAGAATTACCTGTCATTTCTTCTGGTTTTTCTATTCCCATAATATCAAGCATTGTTGGCGTAAGATCTGCAAGTCTTCCTTCTTTTAATTTTGCATCTTTTCCAACTAATATTAATGGAACTGGATTTGTTGTATGTGCTGTATGTGGTTCTCCTGTTGCATAGTCTATCATTTGCTCTAAATTACCATGGTCTGCTGTAATTAAAAGTACTCCGTCATTTTTTTCTACTGCTTCTACAACTCTTCCTACACATTTATCTATTGTTTCTAATGCTTTTATTGCAGCTTCTAAACTACCTGTATGCCCTACCATATCTGGATTTGCGTAATTCAAAATAATAGTATCATACTTTTTAGAATTTATTGCCTCTACTACTTTATCTGTTACTTCTACTGCGCTCATTTCTGGCTTCATATCGTATGTTTCTACTTTAGGTGAAGGTATTAAAATTCTATCCTCTCCTGGGTATTGTTTTTCTTCTCCACCATTGAAGAAAAATGTAACGTGTGCATATTTTTCTGTTTCTGCAATTCTAAGTTGTGTCATTCCTTTTTTGCTTATAATTTCTCCAAATGTATTTTTTATTTCTTCCTTTTTAAAAGCAATGTGAACATTTTTTATTGTTTCGTCATAGTTTGTAAAACATACATAGTACAATGGAAAATATTCTCTTTCAAATTCTTTAAAATCTTTATCTACTAAGGTTCTTGTAATTTCTCTTGCTCTATCTGGTCTAAAATTAAAAAATATTACAGAATCATTTTTTGAAATTGTTGCAATTGGTTCATTATTATTACAAATTACTGTAGGTTCTACAAATTCGTCAAATACTTCTTTTTGATATGACTTTTCAATTGCAATAGTCGCAGATGATTCTTTCTCTCCTATTCCATTTACTAATGCATTATATGCTTTTTCAACTCTTTGCCAACGTTTATCTCTGTCCATTGCGTAAAATCTTCCTGTAATGCTTGCAATTTTTCCTACGCCTTTTTCTTCCATTTTCTTTTCTAAATCTACTATATATCCTTCTGCAGATGCTGGTGGCGTATCTCTACCATCTAGGAAGCAATGAACATATACATCTTCAAAGTCTTTTCTTTTTGCAAGTTCTAATAAAGCATATAAATGGCGAATATGGCTATGTACTCCCCCATCTGATAGCAACCCCATTATATGTAATTTAGAATGATTCTTTTTACAGTTTTCTATAGCTCCTACTAGTTCTGGATTACTGAAGAAATCGCCATCTTCTATTGATTTTGTTATTCTTGTTAATTCTTGGTACACAATTCTTCCAGCACCTATATTTGTATGTCCTACTTCAGAATTTCCCATTTGTCCGTTCAGGAAGCCCAACATCTAACCCACTAGTTTTTATAGTAGTTGTAGGATTTTGTTTCATTAATTTATCTAATACTGGTGTTTTTGCAAGTTTTACTGCATTTCCTTCTTTTCTTTCGTTTATTCCATATCCATCTAATATCATAAGCATTGTTAATTTTTTATCCATAGTTATATCTTTCCTCATCTTCCTTTAATAAATTTTGATTGTTCTTAAATGTTTCTTCTAGTGATATTTCTAATCCTTTAAATATGCTAGATTTTATTGTTTCCTTTATTTTGTATGATTTAGGAAAATTGAATAAATTTCCTTCGTTTAGCTCGCATACAAGTATTATACCATTTTCTATATCTACTATCCAATATTCTCTTACTCCAAATTTTTGATATAAGTTCATTTTATATATTAAATCATGGTATCTGTTACTTTTAGATAATATCTCAATTACCAAGTCTGGAGAGCCTTCTATTCCATTTTCTTTTATTTTATTCTTATCACAAACCACAAATAAATCTGGTTGAACAACATTTGTAGATTTTTTACCTTTTTCATCTAATATTACATCTAGTGGAGCAACAAATGGAATTATGCAAATTATTATTTTCGGACGTTTAATAGACACCTCTACACATTATAATTTACGATTTTTGCAAATTCTGTGCTATCCAAACTTGCTCCACCTACTAGCCCTCCATCTATGTCTGACATTTCAAATAATTCCTTTGCATTTCCAGATTTTACACTACCACCGTACTGTATTATAACACTATCTGCTACTTCTTTTCCATATATTTTTTCAATTTCTTCTCTAATCCACTTAATTGTTTCATTTGCATCTTCTTTTGTTGCAGTTTTTCCAGTACCAATTGCCCAAATTGGTTCATATGCTATTATTGTTTTTTCTACTTCATTATTATTTAATCCTTCTAATGCAAGTTTTGTTTGTGTTGTAACAATTTCTTTTGCCTTTCCTGCTTCTCTTTCTTCTAAACTTTCTCCTACACAAACTATTGGTTTTAACTCTAATGCTAAAGCTTTTTTTAGTTTTTTATTAACTGTTTCGTCTGTTTCTCCGTAGTATGCTCTTCTTTCTGAGTGTCCAATTATTACATATTCTACTCCAATTGATTTTAGCATTTCTCCAGATACTTCTCCTGTAAACGCTCCTTTTTCTTCATAGTGCATATTTTGTGCACCTATTTTTATATTTGTCCCTTGTGCATGCATTAAGCTATAAAATAAATCTGTATATGGAACACAAATTACTACTTCATTTTCTGTATCTTTAACAAGTGGTGTAAGTTCTGCTATAAACTCCATAGCTTCGTTAGGAAGTTTATTCATCTTCCAATTTCCAGCAATAACTTTCTTTCTCATAAACATTCTCCTTTCATTTATTTTGTAGACAAGAAATACCTGGAAGTTCTTTACCCTCTAAAAATTCTAATGATGCTCCTCCACCTGTAGAAATGTGTGTCATTTTATCTGCAAGGCCTTGTTTTTCTATTGCAGCTGCAGAATCTCCACCACCAATTATTGTTGTCGCATCTAGATCTGCTAATATTTTTGCAATTTCATTTGTACCATGTGCAAATTTTTCAAATTCAAATACTCCAAGTGGTCCATTCCATACTACAGTTTTTGCATTTTTTAATACTTCTTTATACTTTTCAATAGTTTTAGTTCCAATATCAAGCCCCATGTATCCATCTGGTATTTCGTTTGATGGAACTTCTATATATTCGCTGTCTGCTGAAAATTCTTTTGCTACTTTATTATCTACTGGCAATAATAAATCAACATTTTTCTTCTTTGCTTTTTCTAGGATTTCTCTTGCTAAATTTAATTTATCTTCCTCGCATATTGATGTTCCAATGTTAAACCCTTGTGCTTTAAAAAATGTATATGCCATTCCACCGCCTATTATTAAAGTATCAACTTTATCTAATAAGTTTTCTATTACTCCTATTTTATCAGAAACTTTTGCTCCTCCAAGTATTGCAACAAATGGTCTTTTTGGATTTTCTAAAGCTCCTCCTAAAAATTCTAATTCTTTTTCTATTAAAAAACCTGAAACAGCTGGTAAATAATTTGCTACTCCTGCTGTTGAACTATGTGCTCTATGTGCTGTTCCGAAAGCATCATTAACGTATATTTCAGCAAGACTTGCCAACTCTTTTGAAAATTCTGGGTCATTTTGTTCTTCTTCTTTATGAAATCTTACATTTTCTAGAAGAACTATTTCTCCTTCTTTCATATCTCCTGTAAGTCTTTTTGCGTCTTCTCCTACAACATCTTTTGCAAGTTTAACTTCTTTACCTAGTAATTTAGATAATTCTTCCGCTACTGGTTTTAAAGAGTATTTTGGGTTTACTTCTCCTTTTGGTCTTCCTAAGTGCGAACATAGTATAACCTTTGCATTATTATCTAATAAATATTGTATTGTAGGAAGTGCTGCTTTTATTCTTCTATTATCTGTAATTTCTCCTGTCTCTTTATCTTGTGGCACATTAAAATCACATCTAACTAAAACTTTTTTTCCTGTTACATCAATATCTCTTACTGTTTTTTTATTCATAAAAATTCCTTTCCTTTCTCTTTTGCTAAAAGGCCTATATAGTTACTCTTTTGAACTATATTCCCTTTAACTTATTGAAGTGTGATGTGCGAGGTGTGAGGTGTGTTTTTAGAGTTAAACTACGCAAGGCTTACCCTAATTTCACACTTCACACTTCTCACTTCACACTTCTATTTGCCTAATTCTGCAAAATATTTTATTGTTCTTACCATTTGACTTGTGTATGAATTTTCATTATCGTACCAAGCAACTACTTGAACCTCATACAATCCATCTTGTATTTTTGTGCACATTGTTTGTGTTGCGTCAAATAAAGAACCAAATGTTATTCCTATAATATCAGAAGATACTAATGGCTCTTCTGTATATCCAAAAGATTCACTTGCCTTACTTTTCATTGCTTCGTTTATTTTTTCTGGTGTTATATCTTCTCCTTTAACTACAGCAACAAGTATTGTTGTTGATCCTGTAGGTACTGGAACTCTTTGAGCAGATCCTATTAACTTTCCGTTTAATTCTGGAATAACTAATCCAATTGCCTTTGCAGCTCCTGTTGAATTAGGTACAATATTTACTGCAGCTGCTCTTGCTCTTCTTAAATCTCCTTTTCTATGTGGACCATCTAATAACATTTGGTCTCCTGTGTATGCATGAACTGTTGTCATTATTCCTGATTGTATCTCAGCAAAATCATTTAATGCTTTAGCCATTGGTGCTAAACAGTTTGTAGTACATGATGCTGCTGATATAATTTTATCTTCTGGTGTTAAAACATTTTCGTTTACTCCATAAACTACTGTTGGTAAATCATTTCCTGCAGGTGCAGAAATTACAACTTTTTTTGCTCCTGCTTTTAGATGTGCTTCTGCTTTTTCTTTCTTTGTATAGAAACCTGTACATTCTAATACAACATCTACATCTAACTCTCCCCATGGTAAATTTTCTGCATCTTTTTCTGCATATATTTTTATTGTTTTTCCGTCTACTGTAATTGAATCTTCTCCTGCTACTACTGTATCTGCTTTTTCATATCTTTTTTGTGCAGAATCATATTTTAATAAATGTGCAAGCATTTTTGGACTTGTTAAATCGTTTATTGCAACGATTTCATATCCTTCTGCTCCAAACATTTGTCTAAATGCTAGACGTCCTATACGTCCAAATCCATTAATTGCTACTTTTACTGACATAAAAATCCTCACTTTCCGATGCTATTTAAACATCTATAAAATATAATTATATTATTCTCATACAAAGTGTATTCTATAACAAAAAAGAACACAATTCAAGTGTTCTTTTTATATTTTAATTAAAATATTCTTTTACCCCTAAATGTAATTGGCACTTCTGAAAGAGCTGCTTCTTTTAGTGATTTCCATGTAATTTCTTGGTGTAAGAAATCATTTATTTCTCTTTCGATTTTTTGTTGATGTGGAGTTAACTCTATTTTTATTTCATAGAATAATGCATTTTTTAATTTTGTCCAGAAACCTGTTTTTTCTGGTAAATTAGTACTTGCAACTTTAAATTCTGATCCTACTACATTTCCCGCATTTTCTTGATTATTAGTATTCTCTTCCACAGAATTTTCTGAATTTCCTGAATTAAAATTTATTTTGTTTAATTCTTCTGAAATATCTTTTAATCCTCCGTTTTCACCTTTTAATTCACTTCCAAATGGGATCTCTGCCATTTTTCTTCCTCCTTTTTAATATGTATATCATATTACTTCTTTTGTAACTAGAATGATATATATTTCTAATTATATTATCATAAAATTCTATATATTTTATACTATAAATACATATTTTTATCAATAGTTTTTGTGTTACATTTGTATTACATTTTGGTTACTTTACTGTTGCACTATTTTTCCTATTAAATCTAAATTCTCTTCTTTTGTTATTTCCACGCTTTTAACTTGCCCTTCTAATCCATTTTCTTTAACTTTTACAACCATGTAGTTTGGTGTATGTCCTTTGATATACTCTTTTTCTTGTTGTTCAAACAATACTTTTACTGTTTTTCCTATATAATTTTTTAAAAATATCTTTTCGTTTTTATTAGATAATTCGATTAGTTTATGACTTCTTTCTTCTTTTGTTCTTCCACCTATTTGATTTGACATTATTGCTGCTCTAGTTCCTTTTCTTTGTGAATATTTAAATACATGCATTTTATAAAAATTAATTTTTTTCAAATAATTATGGGTTTCTTGAAAATCTTCTTCGGTTTCTCCTGGAAATCCAACTATAATATCTGTTGTTAAAGCTACATTTGGATACGCATTTCTTAATCTTTGGACAACCTTTTCAAAATCCTCTGTATTATATTTTCTATTCATTCTTTGTAGAGTTCTATTGCAACCACTTTGCAAAGATAAATGAAAATGGTCACATATTTTATCTAGTTTTTTTAATCTTTCCACAAATTCATCTGTTATTATATTTGGTTCTAGAGAACCTAATCTTATTCTTTCTAATCCTTCTATATTATTTATTTCTTCTAGTAAATCTATTAACCTAATATTAGAATCAGTAAAATCAACTCCATATGATGCAATATGAATTCCAGTAATTACAACTTCTTTTATTCCATTACTTACAATACTTTTTATTTCTTCTATTATATTTTTTAAGTTTCTACTTCTAACTCTACCTTTGGCATAAGGTATAATACAATATGAACAAAAATTATTGCATCCATCTTGTACTTTTATTACCGCTCTAGTTTTTTCCGTATATGTAGTTGTTCCAAAATCCACGAATTCTTTTTGTTTATTGATATCTGTTATTTGAATTTTGTTATTATCATATTCCGGGCAAACAGAGTCATCTGCCTCTACATTTTTTTTATAATATTTTTCTGTAATGTTTACAATGTCTTTTTTTTCTGTATTTCCAACTATTAGATCTATTTCATTTATCTTTTTTAATTCGTCACTTGCTACTTGAGCATAACATCCTGTTACAACAAGAATAGAGTTTGGATTTATTTGTTTTACTCGTCTAATTATTTGTCTAGATTTTCTATCTGACATGTTAGTAACAGTACATGTATTTATTATGTATATATCTGCTTTTTCTTCAAAATCTACTATTTCGTATTCTTTTTTAACAAACTGTTCAATCATTGCATTTGTTTCGTATTGATTCACTTTACATCCTAATGTATAAAATGCTACTTTTTTCATGAAATTCTCCTTTTTATATTACACAATAATTTATAGAATATTAATAAAATCAGTTAAAACACATCAATTTATGAGCACCGGATGTGATTGGAGTGTTTGTGCAATTCTTAAGGAAAATTGAAGGAGGAAGCGGGAACCGAGAGGCTCGTTCAATTTTACGCTAGAATTGCTAAAACACGTATTGAACCGAGGAGCGCAATAAATTTATGTTTTTAACTAGATTTTATGGTTGTCTTGCAACTAATTTAATAAGATAAATTACAATTTATATGATAATAACTTTACAAAAAATGAATAGTAAATTATTCACTATTCATCTATATTAAAGAGGGGTTGTATTTTTTTATTTTCTTGTTTTTCCATCTAATGTATCTAGGTTGTCCAATGCTTTTCCTGTTCCTAAAGCCACACAACTAATCGCATCTTCAGCTATCATAACATTTATTCCGGTTTGTTCTTGCAAAAGTTTATCTAAACCGTCAACTAAACATCCTCCGCCTGTCATGTAAATACCTCTATCGCTAATATCTGCTGCAAGTTCTGGTGGAGTTTTTTCAAGTGTTGCATGTACTGCGTCAACTATTAGCATTGCTGGTTCTATTAATGCTTCCATCATTTCGCTTGAATATATTGATATAGTTTTTGGAAGTCCAGTAATTAAATCTCTTCCTCTTATATCCATACTTACATCTTGTATTTTAGGATATACGCAACCAATATTTACTTTTAAATCTTCTGCTGTTCTTTCGCCTATCATTACATTGTGCTTTTTCTTAATATATTTTACTATTGCTTCGTCAAATTTATCTCCTGCTACTTTCAAAGATGTACTTACAACAGATCCGCCTAAGGATATTACTGCAACATCTGTAGTTCCTCCTCCAATGTCAACAACCATGTTTCCACAAGGTTTAGATATATCGATTCCTGCACCTATTGCCGCTGCTATTGGTTCTTCTATTAAATATACTCTTCTTGCTCCTGCTTGTGACGCTGCGTCTATTACTGCTTTCTTTTCAACTTCTGTTACTTGCGATGGTATACATATCATAACTCTTGGTGCAAACACAAATTTACCACATATTTTATTTATAAAATGTTTAAGCATTTTCTCTGTAACTGTATAATCGGAAATAACACCATCTTTCAATGGCCTTGTTGCAACTATATTTCCTGGTGTTCTTCCAAGCATTCTTCTTGCTTCTCCTCCTACTGCTAATACCTCATTTGTTACATTATTTACAGCTACCACAGAAGGTTCTCTTAAAACTATTCCCTTCCCTTTAACATATGCAATAACTGTTGCAGTTCCTAAATCTATACCAATATCTTGTCCAAAGCCGAACATAAAAGCATCTTTCCTTTCCAACACATTTTAATTACGTGTTTGTTACATTTATGTTGCAATTATATTACAGAAAAAGAAAAATAGCAATTGTTTTTTTGAAAAAAATTTAAACAATTTGCTATTCTTAAGTTAATGTTCAGACCAAAATTAATAATATATTTAATCTATGGAAGAATTACATATAAACCTAGTATTGCAGCAATTCCTATGGCTAATTTATATTCTGTTTCTGTCATGCTATCTGGCTTAAAAGTTATCTTTTCCTTTTCTGGAAGCTCGTCTGTTAAACTTATTTCTATTTTATTTACATTTTGATATCTATATCCTATATCAAATTTTACAGTTTCTTTGGCATGGAAATACGAAATTTCTTTTGACTCTGTTCCTAAATATATTCCATCCTTATCAAATAAATCTATTCTAATATAAATCTTTTCTATTAACTTATCTGTATTATTTGTAACGCTACCTTTTATATATCCATTTGTATATGCAGCTTTACATTCTGTAACTATAATTTCTGGTGATTCAGTTTTTATTGTGTAATCTGTTATATCTTTATAATCTTCTTTCATTAATGTAGATATAAAAAATTGAACCAATAAATATAGTGCCACAAATAATAAAAAATATGTAAAAAATTTTTTCATTGTTGACATACTGTATTCTCCTTATACATAATTCCTAAATATTTTACCATATTTTGGACTTTTTGTAAACAGGGAAAATGGGGTCAGACCCCATTTTCCCTGTTTTTTAATCTAGAACTAAAATTTCTTTGTTTAAATATATTGAATAGATATATACCTCTTTAACTTTTTTGTTTAATCCTTGTTCTAGTGCTCTTTTATAAATGTCAAGTTGTCCTTTGTATTTATTTATTAATTCTTGCTGGTCATTATTTGCTACAAAATCTGTTTTATAATCTACTAAGATAACGTTATCATTTTTATCTACGAAATATAAGTCAATTATCCCCTGTACCAATATTTTATCGTCCATTTTATTATTATAAATTTCATCAGAAGATAAATAAATATAAAATGGCTGTTCTTTATGAATTTCCTTTGCATTTTTCATTTCATTATATAATTTAGATTTTGTAAATTTTAATATTTTTTCTATGTTAATATATTTTGCTTCATTTCCTGTAACTAGTTTTTTCTCTATAAGATTTTGAATTAATTCTAAT
Source organism: uncultured Clostridia bacterium (assembly GCA_944391865.1). Lineage (GTDB taxonomy): Bacteria > Bacillota > Clostridia > TANB77 > CAG-508 > CAG-452. The sequence continues at coordinate 14,352 of CALXVD010000015.1, read as the reverse complement.
ATAAGCTCTTCGTTATAAGTTCTATTAAAATCTAATTTTTGCAAAACTAAATGCATTAATGTTCCTATTTCGGCATTACTTAATTTTTCTGTGTTGCTCAAAAATTTTGGTTTTAAAGTTATAACTTTATTATTATCTGTACTTTTCTTAGCAATATCTGTTACAGAAGTTTTGCCTTGTGTTTTAGTACTTTCCATGTAACTATATTTCCAGTTTAGCAATTTACTTACTTGTTCTAAAATTTCTTCGTCTTCAATTTCTACACCATATTGTTTCTTGTCGCAAGCCTTTTCTTCGTTTTGTAGTAGTAAATCTTTTTTATTGTATACATTAATTTCTAAAATTTTGTTCAATTTATCTTTATTTTTTAAGTATATTAACTCTAGCCATTGCAAATATGATTTTGCCTTTTTTATACTTGCAACATTTATTTTTCCCTGCTTACTACTTAAAAGCAATTTTTCTTTATCTTTTAATGATTTTTTTAAATCTTTGTCACAACCTGTTATAATAAGCTTTTCTTTTGCTCTTGTAAGTGCAACATATAGAAGCCTCATTTCTTCTGATAAAATTTCATTTAACGACTTTACTCTTATTGCTTCTTTTGCCAAAGTATCGTATTCAATTTTTCTTTCATAATTTATATATTTAGGACCAAAACCAATGTCTTGATGTAATAATATACTTTCGTTCAAATCCTGCACGTTAAATTGCTTTCCTGTTCCGCATAAAAATACTACTGGAAATTCTAATCCCTTACTTTTATGTATGCTCATAATTCTTACAACGTCTTCATTCTCTCCAATAAGCTTTGCAGAGCCCATGTCTCCAGAAGATTTTCCTATTTTCTCTATATAATTTATAAAATTATATAAACCTTTAAAACTAGCTTTTTCATAATCCCTTGCTTTTTCAAATAAAAATCGTAAATTTGCTGTTTTTATGTCGCCATTTTTGCTACTATTTACAAAATCGTAATAATTTGTACTTGTCATTATATACCATATAAGTTCATTTAATGCTAAATATTCTTGTTTTTGTTTCCATTCGTCTAATGTATTTAAGAAATCAACAATTTTATTTTTTAAATCACTCTCTGTGTTACTTTTTGCTATTTCTAGCAATGCTTCATAATAACTTGTATCTTTAGATTCTAATCTAATCTCTACTAGTTCATTATCACTTAATCCCACTATTGGTGACCTAAGAACCGTTACTAGAGGTATATCATTATTTGGGTTATCTATTATTTTCAAAACAGATAATATTATTTGTATTTCTTCTGTTTCAAAATAATTTAACCCCGTATCACTAAATACTGGTATTTCTAATTTTTTCAATTCCTTTTCATATTCTGGTGCAACATTTGATGTTGTTCTTAAAAGTATTACTATATCTTTATATGTTATATGTCTATATCCACTTTTTTTATCGTAAACATAATAGTTGCCATTTATTAAGTCATTAATTTTCTTAGCAACAAATTTTGCTTCTATTTCGTTTTTCTCTATAATATTAAAATCTGTTTCCTCTTCTTCTAAGTCTTCTGCAAAATCTATAATATTTAACTCTGCATTTCCGCCTACATTCATTTCTTTATTTTCAGGCTCTTTATATTCTGCTCCACAATTTAAGTATTCCTCACTTGTGTAATCTATATCTCCAACTTTTTTATTCATTATGTTTTCGAAAATCATATTTGTTATATCTAGAACATTTTTTCTGCTTCTAAAATTTTGATATAATTTTATTTTTGTGTTAAATGCGCAATTACTCTCATCATCTTCTGCTAAAATATAATCGTTATATTTTTCTAAAAATAGTTCTGGTCTTGCCCCTCTAAATTTATATATACTCTGTTTTACATCTCCTACCATAAAAATATTATTATTTTTAGAAATTGTATTTAAGATATATTCTTGCACTAAATTACTATCTTGATATTCATCTATTGCAATTTCTTTAAATTTCTCTTGATATTCCTTTGCAATATTAGATGCTTCGTATAATCCTTCTTCATTTTTCCTTACTAATATTCTTAGTGCATAATGCTCAATATCACTAAAATCAATAATATTTCTTTCTTTTTTATTCTCTTGGTATTTTTTTGAGAACTCTAATATTACTGTTTCTAGTTCTTTTAATATTGGGTACATCTCATAAATATCTTTATTTGCTTCTTCTGATGAATATATAAAAATTTTCTTTGTAAAAACTTTTATTCTTTCTTTTATGCTATCCCTTATTTGCTTACAATAATCTTTAAGTTCACAGTCTGTTTTTGTCTGTCTTGGCCAAGTAGGGAATTTAAGATTTATTAAATTATTATAGATATAATCCCATTTATTACTTGAAACTAATAATTTTAAATTTTGTAAATCTTCTTGTATTGTAAAGTAGTATTTCTCTAAATCGACGTTGTCCTTTAATTCTTTTAATATTTCTTCTAGTTCCATAACACAACTACTTATCTCTTCATTAAAATAATCAATTAGTAGCTCGCCCCATATAGTTTTAGAAAAATCTTCATTAATTTTATTACTTAAATTAAATTTTTGAACATTTTGTTTTATCCATTCTTCAGGAAATGGCATGCTTTGAGAATAATTATATATTTTTAAAACAAGTTCCTTTAATGCTGCGTCATTTCTATATCCTGCATATGTATTAGTTAAATTTAGGAATTCGCTATCTGCTTTTTCGTATAATTCTTCAAAAAGATCCTCTAAAGTTTCCATTTTTAATATTTCTATCTCTGAATTATCTCCAATTCTAAAATTAGATTGTATGCCAATTTCATAAAAATAATTTTTTATTATTTCTAAGCAAAATGCATGTATTGTAGAAATATTCGCCTTGTTTAGCAATACTATCTGTCTTTGCATATTCTTATCGTCCGGATCTTTTTCTAGTTTTTCATAAATTGCATCTAAAATTCTTTGTCTCATTTCTGATGCTGCTGCATTTGTAAATGTAACTATTAAAAGCTTATCTATATCTATTTTTTCATTTATTATTTTATTTATAATTCTTTCAACAAGTACAGTAGTTTTTCCGCTTCCGTGCCGCTGCTGCAACTAATATGTTTTTTCCTCTTTTATTTATTGCTTGTAACTGATTTTTAGTCCAATTAGCTGCCATTGTGCCCATCCTTTCTAAATTAAAATGGATTTTAGTTATTTACTAATGATATAATTTATATCATAAAAATGTCGAAAAATCTATATATCCCCAAGTCAAAAATTGTTTTTTCTACACAATAAAAAAGCCTAGTACATATGAAATAATAAAAGTAGACTCTTGGCGTTTACTTCTATTGTTTTATATATACATGGCTTTTTTGATTATATTATTAAATTATGCTATAAAAAAATTCTCGTTAAACAACAAATTACCACAAGTTTCTATGTCTAAATCTAAAATTTCTTTTAACATCAATATTTCTTCTATTTTAAAATCTCTTTGACCATTTAATTTTTTTGTTAAAGTATTATAAGTAACTCCCAATTGTTCTGCTAAATAGCTTCTTTTTATGTTTTTCACCACTAGTAGTGCCTTTATTCTATTTCCTATAATCTCCGAATTCATTTAAATCTCCTCTGTTTACTAACTATTATTAAAGATATCTTATTTTTTATGTCGTTTCAATATCTTTTGTTTTGCTTTATAGTCATTTTTGTTTGTTTTTTATGCATTTGAATTGGTACGTATTTATAGAATAGATTTTTGCTACGAATTATATTAAATTATCCTTTTGTAAACATTTGTTTGTTTCGTCTTGCTTTATTTTATAATTTTTTTGTTTTTTTGTCAATAGTTTTTTTACATTTATTTACAATTCAAAATATCACTTTTACATTACATTTCTAGTTCTTAATATTAAGTAAAAAAATAGACATGCAAAAGCATGCCTATTTTTTTATTAATTTACATTGTAATTTTATTATCTAACCAATTTTCTAACTCATCTATTTTTACCCTTACTTGCTCCATTGTGTCTCTATCTCTTATTGTTACTGAATTATCATTTTCAGTTTCAAAATCTACTGTTATGCAATAAGGAGTTCCTATTTCGTCTTCTCTTCTATATCTTTTTCCTATACTTCCTGCCTCGTCATATTCACACATAAATTTCTTTGATATCTTATCAAATACTTCTCCTGCTTTTTCACTTAATTTTTTAGATAATGGAAGTACTGCTGCTTTATATGGTGCAATACTTGGATGTAAGTGTAATACTGTTCTTGTATCTCCCTCTCCTATTTCTTCTTCATCATAAGCATCGCAAAGTACTGTTAAGAATATTCTATCTACACCAACGGCTGGTTCTACACAATATGGTACATATTTTTCGTTTGTTTCTGGGTCTAAATATGTTAAATCTACTTTTGATGCCTCCATATGTCTTGATAAATCATAATCTGTTCTATCTGCAATTCCCCATAATTCTCCCCATCCAAATGGGAATTTATATTCTATATCTGTTGTTCCTTTGCTGTAGAAAGAAAGTTCTTCTTTAGAATGTTCTCTCATTCTTAAGTTTTCTTCTTTTATTCCTATACCTATTAGCCAGTTTTTACAGAATTCTTTCCAATATTCGTACCATTCTAAATCTGTTCCTGGTTTGCAGAAAAATTCTAGTTCCATTTGTTCAAATTCTCTTGTTCTAAATATGAAATTTCCTGGTGTTATTTCGTTTCTAAAAGAACGTCCCATTTGTCCTATTCCCATTGGTAATTTTCTTCTTGTTGTTCTTTGAACATTTTTAAAGTTTACAAACATTCCGTTGTGCTGTTTCTGGTCTTAAGTATACTTCTGATTTTGCATCTTCTGTAACTCCCATATATGTTTTAAACATTAAATTAAATTGTCTTATTCCAGTAAAATTAGATTTTCCACACTCTGGGCACTCTATTTTATTATCTTCTATGTATTTTACTAATTGTTCGTTTGTCCAACCATCTAAGCCGCTTATTTCCTTTCCGTTCTTAAATGCCCATTCTTCTATTAATTTATCTGCTCTATGTCTTGTTTTACATTCTTTGCAATCTATAAGAGGGTCACTAAATCCTCCAACATGCCCTGTAGTTACCCATACTTCTGGGTTCATAATAATTGCAGCATCTATACCTACATTATATTTTGATTCGTGTATAAACTTTTTCCACCACATATCTTTTATATTTTTTTTCATTTCAGAACCTATTGGACCATAATCCCAAGAATTTGCAAGTCCTCCATATATTTCTGATCCAGGATATATAAATCCTCTATTTTTACAAAGTGAAACTATTTTATCCATTGATTTATCCATCTTTTTTGCCTCCTATTTTTTATGTACTAACTTTATCAGAATTTGCAATTAAAGTCAATATTATAAGTTAGATGTTAGAAATTAGAGATTAGAAATGTGGTAATGACAGGAAAGCTATGCGAAAATTAATTATAAACGTTGTAATGGCGTGCCTTGTGTCCGATCATTAATTCTGAAAAAAATTTACACAGTATTATTGGCGTCGCCCCTCGGCGACCTCTACAATCTTTTTTAAAAATTTTGTAATTTATCTGAGAAGTGGGATGTGGGAAGTGTGAAATTAGGGCAAGCCTTACGTAGACTAACCTTAAAAAGCACACCTCGCACTTCATACCTCTCACATCACAACAACAATTTCTGTTCTTAAATGTTTCAAAAATATTACAATTCAGAAACGCTAGTATTACGTTTTTAAACTTTATGTAATCCGTTTGTAACAAGTTTTTCATATTTGTGTTTAATTGTGGATATTGTGGATAACTCTGTGAATAATATTGATTTCAGTTTTTTTTAATGTTTATTTATTCACATACAAAACAACTATTCTATTTTTTTTTGGCAATTTACATTTATTTACAATATTTATGTGCACAGTATGTTTGTTTGCATTATGCTCTATTCTCCTTCATTTCCAACGTTTATATCTATTTTGTTATATAAGCAAAAAACAGTGACATAACAATGGCACTGTTTTTTCGGACGGCAGATTGCCGTCCCTACATTTCTAATCTCTTTTTTCTAACATCTAAATTCAAATTTATTTTATTGCAAAAAATATTATTGCACAAATTATTTCTATAATTAATATTGCAGGAAACCCAATTACAAACCTAGGTTTCTTTGTTTTATGCCTAAATGTATACATTCCTGCAATTCCTCCAATTCCTCCTCCAAGCAAAACTAATGTAAATAATGTAGATTCTTTAGTTCTCCAATTACCTTTTTTTGCTTTTTTCTTATCTATATACATTGCTAAAAAAGTTATCAAATTAATTGCTAACAAGTATATTAAAACATTTTTTAAACTAAATATATTTTCCATGTAATTCACCTGTAAATTATTTTATCATCTCTAATATTTTTTATCAATATTTTTAAAAAAAGTGTAAATAATATTATAGAGGTGAAATTTATGGATAAAAATGTTGAAGTTTTAAAAGAAGTTTGCAAAGGTGTAAAAATGGGAATGGACGCAATTTCATATGTATCAGATAAGGTTAAAGAACCTAATTTAAAAGATTCATTGACTCATGAATATAGTATGTATAACAATATACTTACAAAAGTGGATGATGCTTTTGCAAATTACAACGAAGAACCAAATGATTATAAATTAACAAATAAAGCTATGCTATGGTATGGCATTCAAATGAATACTATAACTGATACCAGTAATTCAAAAATAGCAGAATTGCTTATTCAAGGAACTAATATGGGAATTATTGAAGGTCAAAAACTTATAAATAATAATCATGATTTGGATAGAGATGTAAATAATCTTTTAACTGATTTTGTAAAATTTCAACAAGAAAGTGTTGAAAGATTAAAACCATATTTGTAAATTCCGGTAATTTGGGGACGGTTCCATTTTTCCTGGTGAAAACCGGGAAAAATGGAACCGTCCCCAAATTACCGGAATTTATTTTATTCTTTTATTTTTATACAAATATTTTATAAAGAATGCTAGGTATATAAATCCTATTATAAATCCACCTATTACATCTGTTGCATAGTGTACACCTAAATAAATTCTACTAATTCCTATTAATATTATTAACAGTCCTAAAAATATTATTAACGGGCATTTTATCCATTTGTTTTTTATATTTTTGTAAGCCAAATATATTAGAAATCCATAAAAGCCCATAGAAACCATACTGTGCCCACTTGGGAAACTGTATCCGCTTTCTTCTACCATCCTTAAAACATTTGGTCTAGGTCTTGCAACTATAAATTTTAGTACTTTATTTAATACAAATACTATAACTAAATTTGAAATAACAAATTTAAAATTTCTTTTGTTTTTAAATAAAAATATAAATGCTATGGATAATATAATTAATGTTGTTGCTGAACCTAAGAATGAAATAAACATCATTATTCCTGTCATATTTGGGCTATGAAGATTACTTATTAAAGAGTACACATTGTTATCTATTGTATTTATTAATTCCATTTATTTCTCCTTTAATGAATATTACATCTTTCTAAAGGAACATTTTTAACATTTAGATAATATGATCTTGTTTCCCATAAATCTAAATTTCCAAAATATTCTCCTCTACCATATACCCTTCTTGTGCTAGGGCAATTTTCTGTTGCAAGAAGTCCGCTTTCTGTACATACTCTTGCAGATGAATGATATGGGCATGTTTGTATTGGTTCTGTTCCACTTACAAAGTATTCTGTATATGTTGTTCCATATCTTCTGCAATACGATGTTGCCAAAAATCCAGATTTTTTGCACACTTCTACTTCAACTACATTTTCTGGTTTTGTGTCGCTAAATTTTTTGTTTTCTAATCCGTCATGTACTCTATTCATAACTCCAGACCAAATTTGACTTGCCGGACTATATGCCCATCCACTTATTGTTGCATTATTATCATATCCATACCATACAGCAGCTGTATAATATGGTGTAAATCCACAAAGCCATCTATCATAATCATTACTAGTTGTACCAGTCTTTGCAGCAACATCTATTCCATCTATGGCACATATTGTGGCTGTTCCTGTTTTTACTGGCTGTGTTAAAACTTCTTTTACAACATATGCTGCTTCTTTAGACATAACCCTTGTTGTTTCTTGGTTTGTTTGCATTACTACATTTCCTTCTGAATCTACTACTTTTGTATAAAATGTTGGTTCAATATATACACCATCATTTGCAATTGCATTATATGCTCCAGCCATTTCCAATGGAGTTACTCCATCCGTTAATCCTCCCAGTGCTAGTGGTGCTAACCCCAAATCTTCATCAACCAAAGTAGTTATACCTATACTTTTTAAAAATTCCATAGAAACTTCTGGTGTTAATAAGCACATTGCTTTAACCATTGGAATGTTTTGTGAATATGCAATTGCATCCCTTACCGTTATTAATCCTCTGTACCCATTAAGATTTTTAGGCTCATATTTTCCATCTTCGAAGCTTGTAGGGTCATCATCAAAAACCGTTGCTGCAGTAATTACTCCTTTTTCAATTGCTGGTGCAAGAACAGCTATTGGTTTCATTGAAGAACCAGTTTGCCTTACTGCTTGTGTTGCTCTATTAAATCCGAATGCAGTAGTTTTCTCATCAAATCCACTACAAATTGCAACTACATATCCAGTATTTGGTTCCATTAATACCATTGCCGCTTGTGAATCCATTACGTTTCCATACATATCTGTTGCTTTTTTTCTATACTTTTCTTCATTAAATTCTTCCTGCATTTTTGCTTGCAAATCCGGATCTTGAGTTGTATAAATTGTAAATCCTCCGCCAAACAAATATAATTTTGCTTGGTCGTATGTCCAATTATTTTTTTCTTGTAGTTCATTAATAATTTGTGTTAATGCAGCATCTGTATGATAAGAATATACTGTTTCTACTGATGCCCCCTTATTAAATGCTAAGCCATTTCTTACCTCTTCTATTGCTTGCAAATATTCTTCTTCTGTATTTATATTTCCCAATTCATGCATTTTATTTAGTACAGTTATTGTTCTATTTTTAATGTTTTCTAAAACTTGTTCGTTATTCTCAACAAATGGGTTGTATGCATTTGGAGAATGATTTATTCCTGCCAAAAATGCACATTCTGCTAAGCTTAAATCTTTAGCTGGTTTGTTGAAATAATAGTTTGAGCCTTGTTCTACTCCGCAAACTGTATCTCCTAAGAATATTAGGTTTAAATATAGCTCTAGTATTTCTTCTTTGCTCATCTCTTGTTCTATATAATATGCTCTTGCCATTTCTCTTACTTTTCTTTGCCAAGTATCTTCTTTTTCTTCCGTTAGATTTTTTACCATTTGCTGTGTTATTGTGCTTCCACCAAAGTCTGATTTTCCATGATTCATAATGTATGTATATGCAGCTTTTAATGTTCTTTTTATATCAACGCCATTGTGTTCATAAAATCTTTCATCTTCTATTGAAATAAATGCTTTTGGCAAATATTCTGCCATATCATCTAAAGAGATACTTATTCTATTTTCATTTCCGTTTAATACTGCTAAAGTATTTCCTTGCGCATCTTTAACTACAGAATTTTCGTATTTTACTGCTATATCATTTTCGCTTAATCTAACATCTTTTACTATTTCATATATTTTATATGCAGCAAATCCACCTACTAGTATTGCTAATATAATAATTATTAAAATTAGGATTAAAATAGTTTTTACAATTCCTCTTAAAATTCTATGTTTTTTCTTAGGAGGCTTTTTAAACTCAGGTTGTTTTGGTTCTTTTGGCTGATTTCTAGTTACTATTTTATATGTTTCTGGTTCTGAAGATTGCAAAAATTCGCCATCTTTTAAAATCATTTACTATACCTCCACAGTTTTTTACATTTTACAATATTATATTACATTGTCTGTACAATTTGCAATAAAATAAATCTCTTTATTAAACTTTTTTGTCTAATAAAGAGATTTTTGATTTATTCTCCTAATATAATACTAAGCGTGTACCTGCTACACCTATAATTGCAGATGGACTATCGCCATCGCGACGTTCCGAAGGAGGAAATTCACGACCAATTGAAGTATCGCCTCCTCGCATAACTCTAGAATATTTTTTGTATGCTTCCATTGTCCTCTCAGACATATTACCAGCTAAATCATATATTCCTTTAACTACATCATTTTCATTTGCTCCTGTCATTGCTGGCATATTGCTTGTCATGCCACTACTATCTATAATAAAATATTTTGAACTATCAGTTGTGTTCTTTTCATCTTTTAACCAAATCATAACTTGGTCCCATTGGCTCCCCCATATCATATGTGCTTTTAATTCATTGTTTTTACTGTCTTGTATAGGTGATTGTTTTTCTATAATGCTATACATTGCATACCAATTACCTAAGCCAACTGGAGGAGAGCCTTTTTTACTCCACACAGTATTTGCTTCTAAATCAAATGCTGCCTCATATGCTCCTATATAAAACCCACCTAAATTAATTACATGTTCAACCATTTCGTTAAAGTCTTCTTGTAAACTTTTTTGAGTTAATGTAACATATTTTAGTGCATCTTCAGAATCATCTTCTCCTTCTAAAAAAGCTGGTTCTCTATATCCATCTGCAGAATTAGCAATAGGTGTTATTTTTACTGTATTAGTTGTCTCATCTAAGCTAAAATCATATAAAACCCCTCTATAATTTTGTCTTCCTTTTTCGTCTGTTCCTGTTGTTTTTACTGCCATTGGATACTTACCTTGTGCTATTTTGTTTTCTAAATCTGTTTCGTTCTCTGCTGTTACTGTTGGAACTGGAATAAAAACAAAATCTCCTATTTCTTCTTGTGTAATTTCTTCTCCTTCTGTTGGTTTTTGTGGCTCTTCTGGGTCTGGTGGATTATCCGGCTCTTCTCCTGGGTTGTCTGGTTCTTCTGATTCGTTATCTGATATTTTGCCATATTTATCTACTGTAAATACATTTAGGTTTGGGCTTTTGGCTGTGTATGGTCCTAGATCTTCTCCACCTACTTCCCAGTCTTCTGGAAGGTGGTAAGCTATATCTGATGACTTTTCTACTATTCCTTGATTATTCATTGCCGCTATCACTGCTGCTGTTAATGTTTCTCTATCTGTTTCTAGTTTTGTTTTGTCTGCTGCTTCTTTTGTTTTGTCTATTAACCCTCCATTTATTGCAACTGTTATTGTTACACCTACTAGTATTAGCATTACTATTATTGTGATTACGAGAGCTACGAGGGTTATGCCTCTGGAGTCAGATGTGTGAGGTGCGAGGTGTGAAGTGTGATTTTTGTTTGTTTTTAATTTTTGCATTTGTGCATCTTCCTTTCTTTGGTATTTTTTCGGACGGCAGATTGCCGTCCCTACAATTTCATTTGCGTTAATTATAATTTATATATTTTCTTTTTGCAATATTTATAAACACTTTTTTGTTTTATATAATTTATTGTGTTAAAATTTATACAAATTTTTAATATTAAGTACACAATTTTATATATCTGTTAAAATACATCAATTTAAGAAGCGACGAATGTGACCCCGAGTGTTTGTGCAATTCTTAAGGAAAATTGAAGGAGGAAGCGGGATACTTAAGAGGCTCGTTCAATTTTACGCTAGAATTGCTAAAACATGTATTGAGCCGAGGAGCTGAATAAATTTATGTTTTTAACAGATGATGTTTTATTTTTTATATTAAAACACCCCATTTTTTACAAATGAGGTGTTTTTTTTATTTAATATAAATATTAGGGTCTACATTTTCGTCATCTTTTATTATTTCAAAATGAAGGTGTGGCTCGTCTACAATTTCAAACGCTGCTGAATTTCCTACTGTTCCTATGCTTTGCCCTTTTTCTACTTTTTCTCCTTCTTCTACAAATTCTGTTGTAAGTAGGTTTGAATAAACTGTTTTAAATCCATTAACATGTTCTATTGTTATTGTTAATCCATATCTTGGGTCATTTTTTATAGATGTCACTGTTCCTGCTTCTGCTGCTTTTACCACAGTTGTTCTAGCTGCTTTTATATCTATTCCTAAGTGTATTATCCATTCTTCTAAAGTTTCAGAATATATTAATGAATCTTTTGCATAGTTTCTCATAATTTCGCCTTCTACTGGCATTGTAAATTCTGGCTCTTTTACTTTTTCAGGCTCGGTATTTGTTGCAACTGCTTTATTTTCTTCTTGGCTATTAGTATTAGTTTTTTCTTCTGCCTTTGCAGTATTTTCTTCTTCTACTTTTGTTTCCTCTTCTTCTATACTATTAATTGCTTCTTCTATGGATTTACCTATATCTGAACTTGCTTCTTCTAATTCTTGGTTTACTTCTTCCTCAGTTTCGTTTGGAACTAAATCTGCAATTTTTTCTGTTGATAATGAGCTATAACTATATTCTTTAAGTTTATTGTTGTATACAATAAATGTTATTGCAAAAGTTATAAGTATTACTAATACTATACCTCCTGATAAATACATTAAATATTTAAAATTGTTATTTTCTCTTTTTTCTCTTCTTCTTCTCCTCATAAGCTTCCTCCTTATTTTTCTTTAGTAAGATTATTTCCTTTTTTTTGAAATTTATTCATTAAATATTAGTAATTTCAACTCCAGTATAAAAATGCTTTATAATTTCTTCATAATTTGCTCCTTTTTTTGCCATACTATCTGCCCCAGTTTGGCTCATTCCAACTCCGTGTCCATATCCAAGTACATTAAATTTTATATTATCTCCATCAATTGTTATTTCAAATCTTGCTGACCTCAAACCAAATATAGTTCTTATTTCTACCCCTGATAAATTTAAGTTTCCTATTTTTATTGTCTTTATTCTTCCCCCATCTGTATATTCTAAAATCTCTATTTGATTTTCTTTAGAAAAATCTATTTCAAAATCGCTATGATTTTCTTTTATTTTAGATATAAATTCATCTTTTGTAACAGTAGCTTCTGAGCTATATTGTGAATATGCATCTTCTCCTGATGTTGTAACTGCTTGCAAATATGGATAATTACTACCTCCCCATACATTTGTTGCTGTGTCTGTTGTTCCGCCACTATTAGAATGGAAAAAAGCATTAATAGGTTTTCCCTCATATGTTATTATTTTTCCCTTTGTTTCGTTTACAGCACTTACTATCTTCTCCCAATTATTTTGCCTTTCTTCTTCGTTCCATTTATTTAATCTATCTTCTTTTGAAATCCATGCCTGGCAACAGGCAGAATCATCACAAATACTTGCTTCTCCATGTTTGCTATTATTATTTATTATTTTATATAGAGTATATGTTCTTGCAACAACAGCTTGTGCTTTTAATGCTTCCATTTCAAAATTTGCTGGCATTTCACTTGAAACTACTCCATATAAATAGGTGTCTAAATCTATTTCTTCTATTTCTTCGGTTTTTGTATGCAATAGTTTAACTTTGTTGTATTTGCCATAATCGTATGTAGTTTCAACGCTTTGAATTTCTTCGGTTTTAGCTACTAAATTGTTTTTTAAGTTTTTTGTAAATAAAATGGGTATTAAAAAGCATAAAAATACCACACATAAAATATATATAATAAGTTTTCTCATACATTCTCCTGTATTTTTCTATTAAAAGTCCTAATTATATATATTCTATATATGGTAATTTTTTCCTTTAGCGAAACTTAGCACGTTTTGTCTTAAAAAAATAAAAAAACACCCTTTACAAGAGTGCTTCTTTATTTTAGCTAATTCCATATTTCTTTTTAAATTTATCTGCTCTTCCACCTGTTGTATCTTTTCTTAAATTACCTGTCCAGAATGGATGGCATTTTGAGCATACATCTACTTTTAAATCTGATTTTGTAGAACCTACTTCAAATACATTTCCGCATGCACATGTAATTGTAGTTGTATTGTATTGTGGTTGTATATCTTTTTTCATTGTGTATTCACCTCTTCCTTTGCTTTCTTAAAAAAATCTTTATATATTTTAACATACATTTATATATTTTGCAAATTTATTTGAAATTTTTTTTAATTATTAAAATTTTTCTTGAATTGATTGAATTTGAGCTTTTGCAGCCTCTATTGCTCCATCAAATGAAACTTTGCTTACAAGCTTGTAAACTATATTCCATAAGCACGCAATTATTAAAATAATTAAACCTACTTTTTTCCAAATTTTAGCTAACATTATATTTCTCCTAAAATAAACTTACATTATTAATTATACTATATTTTTAATTTTTGTCAATATTTAAAGAATTTTTGGACATACTATGTATAAGAAATTTATGGAGGAACAATGATGAAACAAAAATCAGATATAAAAGAGCATGACAAATAAGCCTAAAAAAGGCAGTTTTTTAAAATAACATAGA
>CALXVD010000014.1 GCA_944391865.1 uncultured Clostridia bacterium | reverse complement strand
GAATAAGGGGTCCTTATAGGGCTCCTCTTCTTTTTTGGAAACATTTAGCTCGGAGGGAAAATTCCACCTGTTTTTTTGCTTGGAAACATTTAGCTCCGAGCAAAATTTCCATCTAATTATATAAATTGGAATTTGTTTTTGTGATGTGTGAGGTGCGAAGTGCGAGGTGTGCTTTTTAGGGCTAGGCATTGTTAGACTTACCATAATTTCACACATCCCACATCCCACTTCTCACTTCCCATTCAAATTCCAATTTATATAATTACTTACCAAACTATAAAATTAAATCTAAATAAATTTATTTACAAATATAAAATTATTGTGTTATAATTCTATTTAGGATAAAAGGGAGAAAAATATGAATCAAATTCTATTAACTGAGAAACAAGATAATAAAAAAAAGAAAAATAAAAGCGGTTCTACAGATTTAAGAAAAATAATTCTTTTTTTTGCTGTTGTAATAATAATTTTTGGGTTAATAATAGCTGGTGTGTATGGATATAAAATGTATAAAAATAGTAATCCGGAAGAGAAAACAGCAGGAAATCCACAAATATCATTGGAAGATATAACTGGAACAGAATTTACTTTAAAAGTAGAATCTGAAATAGGAATAGATAAAATAATTTATTATTGGGATGATGAGGCTCCAGAAGAAGTATCATTAAATGGAAGAACATCTAATGAAGAAAAAATGAGTGTTCCAGAAGGAGCAAAAAAACTTAAAGTAGAAGTAATAGATTTAAATGGTAACTCAACAAAAACAGAAGAAGATTTTACAAAATATTCAACACAGGAAGGTCCAACAATAGAAATTAATGCTCTAGATGATGAAGCAAAAATACAAATAAAGGCAACAGACCAAGCAGGAATGAAATACATCAGCTATAGATGGAATGAAGAAGAAGAAACAACTGTGCAAGTGGCAAACGAAGGAGATATAACAATAGAAACAACAATTGATGTAATAAGAGGAACAAATAGATTAACTGTTAGGGCAGTAAACTCACAAGACATAGAAACTTCAGATAATCAATTATTTATAGGACAAAATAAACCTAAGTTTGATGTTAAACCAGTTGGAGACGAATTGCATATTAAGGTAAGCCATGATATGGGATTTGAAAGAATAGAATTTTATGTAAATGGACAAATATATAAATACAATCAAGATTATTCTGGATACGACCCTACAGCTAAAGAATTGGAGTTCAAGTTCAAGTTGCAAGACGGAGAAAACACATTAATTGTTTTGGCTGTAAGCACGGAACAATCAGAAGAAATTTATCAAGGCAAGTGCATGTATCCTTATTAATAAATTAATACCAAAGATAGGAGAAGTAAATGTTTCAAGAAATATATATTGTAGATTGTGAAAATGAATTGGTAATGATGCTAAGAGAAAAATTCGTGAAGGAAAAGATGTTTAGATTTAAAAATATAAAACCTTCAAATATAGATATTGCTCTTAGAAATATACCAGATTTGATAATAGTAAATGAAAAGTCTATTAATACAGATTTAATAGAATTATGCAAAAAAATAAGGGAAAACGAAGATAATAGTATTACACCCGTTTTAGTAATATCTTCTGATAATAGCGAAGAACATGAAATATCAATAATGAAAAATAGTATAGAATATATAGTAGCATCTAATTCTAGTGATGAATTTTTATACTACGCAATAAAAAATATAACAAGATTACTTGCAGTAAACAGAACAGTTAGCCCACTTACTGCATTGCCAGGAAATGTACAAATTCAAACAGAGTTAAAGAAAAGATTATTAAGAAAGGATCCTTTTCAAGTTTTTTATTTAGATTTAGATAATTTTAAGGCATACAATGATGTTTATGGCTTTTTAAAAGGTGACGAAATAATAAAACTAACAGCAAGGGTAATTACAAAAAATATGCATACATTAGAAGAAGCAGATGTTTTTGTTGGACATATAGGAGGGGATGACTTTGTTGCTATAACAGATGAAAGTGTTAATTATGATAAGATATGCCAAGGTATAATAGCTGAATTTGATAAAGAAGTAATAAAATACTTTAATGAAGAAGATATAGAAAGAGGATATGTAGAAGTATCAAATAGGAAGGGAGTAATAGAACAATTCCCATTAACATCAATATCAATTGGAGTTGTTGTAGCAGACAAAAAAAGGTTTTCTAATATATTGGAAATAGGAGAAGTAGGAGCACAAGTAAAGCATATGGCAAAGACTACAATGGGAAGTTCATATGCAATAGACAGAAGAAATTAAAGAATAACTAAGAAAACACTTCATATATATAAATGAGGTGTTTTTTTATGATTATAATAAATAAAAGACAAATATTAATTGCATTTGGAATAATTGGAGTATTTATATTTACTTTTGCAATTACAGCGCTAAATGTAAATAAATCTTCAAAAAATAAAATACAAGCTATAGAAACAGTTGCTCTTCCAGTAGATAGTAAAGTAATAATAATAGATGCGCGGGCATGGTACGCCAGACGAAGGAGCAGAAGGAAACAGTCGGAACTACAGAAGCAGAAAGCAATTTAAAAATTGCATTAAAATTACAAAACTTACTAGAACAATCTGGAGCGACAGTTATACTTACCAGGTCAGACGAAAATGCTATATACGATATAGATAGTAATACACTAAAAGAAAAAAAAGTTTCAGATATCAAAAACAGAGTAAAAATAGGAAATGAATCTAGTGCAGACATTTTTGTATCTATACATTTAAATAAAATACCACAAGAACAATACTGGGGTTGGCAAACATTTTATAAACCGGGAAATGAAGAAGGAAAAAAACTAGCAACATCAATACAAAATAATTTAAACGAATCAATACAAAAAGAAAATAAAAGAGTTCCCATGGAAATAAGTAATAAATACATAATAGAACACGTAGAAATTCCAACAACCATCGTAGAATGTGGATTTTTATCTAATGCAGAAGAAGAGCAATTACTCCAAACGGATGAATATCAAAATAAACTTGCTTGGGGAATATACACAGGAATAATGGACTACTTCTATCAGACCTAAAATTTTCCAGACAGACTTTTTTCTTGTTCATAATTATAATTTTATTTCTAATTTAAAAAAATATATACAAATTTTTATTCTTTATGATATAATTTTATCTGAATATAAGGAGGAAATAAAAGTGGGTAAAATTGTATTATTAGATGAACTTACAATAAATAAAATTGCAGCAGGTGAGGTAATAGAAAGGCCAGCATCAGTTGTAAAAGAACTAATAGAAAATTCAATAGATGCAGGAGCAACAAAAATTACAGTTGAAATAAAAAATGGTGGAATAAGTAAAATAAAAATAATAGATAATGGATCTCGGAATATCTAAAGATGATATGGAGTTCTCGTTTGAAAGACACGCAACTAGTAAAATAAGAAACGCCAGTGATTTGGAAACAGTAAAATCTATGGGATTTAGAGGTGAGGCATTAGCTAGTATTGCAGCGATTGCAAATGTAGAAATGATATCTAGAACTAAAGACGAAGATGTAGGAAATAGAATTGTTATAGAAGGAGGAAAAGTTTTAGAAAATGAAGAAGTTGCATCACAAGTAGGCACTACTATAACAGTTAATAATTTATTTTTTAATACGCCCGTAAGATATAAATTCTTAAAAAAAGACTTTACGGAAGCAGGCTATATAGAAGATGTAGTTTCAAGAACTGCACTTGCAAATCCTAGTATTTCAATAAAACTTATAAGTAATAATAAAACAGTGATACAAAGTACAGGTAGTGGAGATATAAAGGAAGTTATATATACTATTTATGGAAAAGAAGTAGCAGATGGTATTATAAATGTAAATTATGAATACGAAGACATAAAAATAAACGGTGTTGTAGGAAAACCAGAAATTGCACGAAACAATAGAAGCTATCAAATATTCTTTGTAAATAATAGGTATATTAAAGATAAAACATTATCTGTCGCAGTAGAACAGGCATTTAAAGGTTTACTTACAATCGGCAAATATGCTTTTCTAGTTTTAAATGTTGATATAGACCCTAAAAAAATAGATGTTAATGTCCATCCAACGAAGCTAGAAATTAGATGGTCTGAGGAGCAAAAAGTATTTAAAGCACTATATCATGCAATTAGAGAAAGTTTACTAAAAGAAGATTTAATTAAACAAGAAGAAAAACCAGTAGATAATAAAGAAGTTAATAATAGAATACAAGAAAATTTAATTAAAGAAGAAACTAATAATACTATTCAACATGAGCAGAAAACACAAGTAATAAAAATGCCATCTTTTATAAGCAAATTGAAAAGAGAAGAAGAAAAAGATGATATAAAAGATGTAGAGAAAAATGCTAAGAATCCATTAGAAGCAGTTTACAACAAAATAAATGGAATAAAAGAAAATAATGACTTGCCAAGAGAAGAAACAAACCAAGTAACTGGAGAGTTCAAAATACCAACAGAAGAGCAAGTAGATAAAATGACTAACATTTTAAATATGCAAAAGGAAATTTCATATGGGATTGAACCAAAGGAAAATCAAGAAGAAAAATTTGACGAAATGTATATGAAAGCATTTGGAAAGTTACCAAGTAAGCAAGAGCAAGTAACGGAAGAGAAAGTTAGCAATGTAGATTTAAGTTCAGCAAGAAATGTTACTGTATTTGAAACAGAAGAAAAATATACACAAATACCAAATTATAAATATATAGGTTCACTATTTTCAACATATTTGGTTATTGAAATAAAGGATGAAGTATATATAATAGACCAACATGCTGCACATGAAAGAATTATGTATGAAAAAGTAAAGAAAAATTTTTATAGTGAATCTGAGAAGGACTCACAAATAATGTTATTGCCAGATATTATTACACTTTCACATAAGGAAAGAGAAATAGTAAAAGAAAACACAGATTTGTTTAAAAAGGCCGGATTTATTATAGAGGAATTTGGAGATAACACAATAAGACTAATCGGTGTTCCATCATTGTGTATGGATTTAGATACTAAAGAATTGTTTTTAGAAATCTTAGATCAGATAGATACAGTTGCAATAACAGCGAGACAAGAAAAAGAAGATAAATTTATTAGTACAGTAGCTTGCAAAGCAGCAGTGAAAGCTAATATGAAACTTACAAAAGAAGAAGTAGATAGTCTAATGAAAGAATTACTAGTTCTTAAAAATCCATTTACATGCCCACACGGAAGACCAACTGCAATAAAAATGACAAGAGCTGATATAGAAAGAAAATTTAGTAGAAGATAAATTGGAATTTGTTGTTATGAGGTGTGAGGTGCGAAGTGTGAGGTGTGCTTTTTAGGGATGGGCATTGTTAGGCTTACCATAATTTCACACTTCTCACATCCCACTTCTCACTTCTCATTCAAACTCCAATTTATAACAATAATATTATAAAAATAAAAGGATAGTACAATGAACAAACCAAAAATAATAGTAATTGCAGGGCCAACTGCATCGCGGAAAATCAAAACTTGCAGTTGAACTTGCAAAAAGAATTGATGGAGAAATAATATCTGCTGATTCGATGCAGATTTATAAAGACATGAACATAGGAACTGCTAAAATAACTTTGGAAGAAATGCAAGGAGTTAAACATTATATGATAGACTTTTTGCCACCAAATGAAAGATATAGCGTATCTTCATTTAAAAAGGATGCAGAAAAATATATAGAAAAAATAATAAGCGAAGGAAAAACGCCAATTATTTGCGGTGGAACTGGCTTATATATAGATTCATTAATTTATGGAATAGAGTACCAAGATGAGAAAATTGATAATGATTATAGAGAAAAATTAAACATTATTGCTGGAAAAGAAGGCTTAGAAAATTTATATAATACGGCTTTAAAGATAGATCCAGAAGCAATGGCAAAAATAAGCAAGAATGATAAAAAGAGAATAATTAGAGTACTAGAAATATATCATAAAACAGGGAAAACAAAAACGGAACAGGAAAAAGAGTCTAGAAAAAATGGGGTTAAATATGATTACAAAGTATTTGCCATAAATATGGATAGAGAAATTTTGTATAATAGAATTAATATAAGAGTAGAAAAGATGATAAAAGATGGACTAGTAAATGAAGTAAGAAGTATCTTGAGAAAATACAATGAATTTCCAACAGCAATGCAGGGGCTTGGATACAAAGAAGTAGTAGAATATCTTAATGGAAATACTACAGAACAAGAAATGATAGAAAAAATAAAAATGGAAACTCGTAGATATGCAAAAAGGCAGATAACTTGGTTTAAGAAAAACAAGGAAACATATTGGATAGATGGGCAAAAAAGCGTGGAAGAAAATATAAATACAATAATTCGGCTATATAGGAGGTTAATAAATTGGCAGTAAATAATAAAGAGACAAATAGTAAGAAGAAAATTAATATTGATAAAAAGAAAATATTAAAAATATTGTTGCCAGTTTGTATAATAGGAGTAGTAATATATGCATTATATATGATAATACAGTTGATAATTGTGCCAGCAGATATGATTGTTATAGAAAATGGAACTATATTTTCTGAAGAAAGCGCAGTTGGATATGTAATTAGAGATGAAAAAGTTGCCAAGGGAACAAACTATGATAACGGAATGCTACAAATAAAAGCAGAAGGTGAAAAAGTTGCAAAAGGAGATCCAATATTTCGCTATTATAGTGAAAATGAGGAAGCATTAAATACTAAAATTGAAGAATTAAATGTTGAAATACAAGAAGCAATGCTTGGAAGAACTAATTTACTTCCAGGTGATGTTCAAGCAATTGATGAGCAAATCGATAGTAAAATAGATGGATTAAAATCGAAAAATGATTTACAAGAAATTTCAGAATATAAGAAAGATATTAATACGTATATAACAAAGAAATCTAAAATATCTGGAGATTTAAGTAAAGCAGGTACTTATATAAACAATTTAATAAAAGAACGCGAAAAATACCAGTCAGAAATAAAAGAAAATTCAGAATATGTAAATGCACCAATTAGTGGCGTAGTATCGTATAGGGTAGATAATTTGGAAGAAATACTTACACCAGATAATTTTGAAACTTTAAATGAAAAATTCTTAAATGATTTAAATTTAGAAACAGGTCAAGTAGTTACAACAAGTACAGAAATGGGAAAAGTAATAAACAATTATGAATGTTATATAGCAACAGTTTTAGAGTCTGATGAGGCAAAAGAAGCAGAGGTTGGTCAAAAAATAAAATTACGTTTATCAACACAAAACGAAATAGATGCAAAAATATCATATGTTTCTGAACACGATAACAAATCTACTTTAATAGTATTTAGAATTTGGGATAGTGTAGAACAACTAATTGATTACAGAAAAATATCATTTGATGTAATATGGTGGCAATACGATGGTTTAAAGGTACCTAAATCAGCTATATACTATGATAATGGACTTAGCTATGTTGTAAGAAACAGGGGAGGATATTATGACAAAATATTAGTAAAAATACTTAAAGAAAACAATAATTATTGTATTGTAGATAATTATGACAATAGTGAACTTAAGAGTTTAGGTTATAATAGTGATGAGATTAGTAATATGAAAAAGATATCAATATATGATGAAATCGTTATTAATCCAGACTTAAGTTTTATTCAATAATATTACAATAATATTACAGCAAAATTAAAGTTTTATTACAAATTAAAAAACTATTGACAATAACATAAAAAAGTTAGATACTATTACTAGTTAAATTACGAAGGAGAAATGTGGGAGGTTATTTTAAATGGCAGGAGCAATTATGAATAAAGTATGGGATTTTTTAGGTGTAGATACTGGAAGTGAAGAAGAAAATATAGAAAACGAAAATGAAAATGTGTATGCATATAATTACGATAGAGAAGAAGAACAAGAAGAACCAGAAGAAAAAGGATTTTTTTCTAGAAGAAGTAATAGCAAAGTGGTAAGCATGCCTCAACCACAACAAGTAAAAATGGTTATTACACAACCTACAAGTTTTGAACAATCAGAAGAAATTTGTAATTATCTAAAAGAAAAAAAATCAATAATAGTAAATTTAGAATATGTAAATAAAGATGTTGCAAGACGTATTGTTGATTTTATAAGTGGAGGAGTTCATGCATTAGATGGTCATATACAAAAAGTATCAAATGCTATATTCTTAGTTGCACCAGTAAATTATGAAATTTCAAGTGAACTTGCAAGAGAAGAAATAAAAAACAAGCTTTCTGTTTCATGGCTTAGAAATAATTAGCATGTAAATTAAAATATTGGGCATATGAATATGCCCTTTTATTGTAATAGGAGGTAAAAAATGATAACACCATTAGATATAGAAAACAAAAAATTTGGAAAACAAATGATGAATGGTTATAATGTAGATGAAGTAGATGATTTTTTAGATGAATTAACATTAGAATATGGAAAATTATACAAAGAAAATTCAGAACTAAAAGCACAAAGAGAAGAGTTAGATAGTAATGTTGGAAAGTATAAAAATATAGAAAATACTTTGCAGAACACATTAGTTATGGCACAAAAAACAGCTGATGAAATTACTGCAGTTGCAAAACAACAAGCAGAACAAATTGTAAAAGATGCAGAATATGAAGCAAAGAATTCCGTTGAACAACTAAATACTCAAATAGCATTAAAACAAAAAGAATTAGACGATTTAAAAAAGCAATTTGATGTATACAAAGCCAAAATGGAATCATTATTAATTTCTCAATTAGAACTTTTAAAAGATATAAAAGAAGATTAAATAAAAAATATCAAAATAGGAGATAGCTTTTTTTCTATAAAATTTTGATTTCAGTATTTTTAGATTATTATTAAAGTGCTGAAAATTATTCTAAAAGTGAACATAAGACTTATAAATGAAGTTTTTGCTTATAAAAAAATAAGCAAAAGCTTTGTTTTCATGCTCATAATATTTCTGCATGCTCATAATATTTCTGCAAGATATTGTCAAAAATTAGAAAATATGCTATAATTTCTTGTTGTAAATTATAAAACAAATGGAGAAAGTAAAAATGAACTATAGAAAGCCAAGATTTAGTGTAATTATCAGTGCATATAATTTAGAAGATTATATAGTAAGAGCTATAAAGAGTGTATTAAATCAAGATTTTAGAGATTTTGAATTAATAGTAATAAATGATGCATCAACAGATAATACTTTAAAAAAAATAAAACAATTTAAAAATATAAAAATAATAAATAACAAGAAAAATAAAGGGCTGGGTGCTGTCAGAAACATTGGAATTTCTAAATCAAAAGGAGAATATATTATACATCTTGATGGCGACGATACTATGTTTGATAATAAAGTTTTATCAAAGATAGATAAACTAATAGGTAACACAAAATATGATATTGTTTTTTTAGGATTTCAGGATGTAGGTGGATTAGGTAAATTAAGAATTTCTACAAAACAAAATTCAACTAAAAAAGCAAGAATTATATGTGATACAAATTTTTCTATTTCTAGTAAATGTTGGAATAAAGAATTTTTAGAGTTAAATGACATAAAATTTGAGGAAGGTATATTTTATGAAGATATGATTTATTCTATTAAATCAGTTATTTTGGCTAAAAAATTAGGGTATGGGGATTTCCCAATATTTAAATACTACAGAAATAGAAAAGGAAGTATCATGACAACACCTAATGTAAAAAGGTGCTCAGATATGTATAGAGTGGTAGCAAATTTACTAGATTTATATGACATAACTCCAGATAATTTAAAACCATATTTATTAAGCTTTATAAAAAATGAAACTGATAATTTATTACCAAAAGTAAAAAACATTCTTGAGGCAATTAAAAATGGTAAATCTACGTCAGTATTGCCTAAAAGAGAGTACAAATTCGTAAAGTTATAAGAGGAGAAACAAATGTACTTAATAGTAGGACTTGGGAACCCAGAGCCAGAGTATTCAAACACAAGGCATAATATGGGGTTTGATGTAATTAACAAAATATCAAAAATTAGTAATATAAAAGTATCAAAGAAAAAATTTGATGCTTTTTATGGCGTGGGAGAAATAAACAGTAATAAAGTAATTTTAGTAAAACCACAAACCTTTATGAATTTAAGTGGCGAGAGTATAATAAAATTTAAAAAATTTTATAAAATACAAAATAAAAATATAATAGTAATATATGATGACATGGATTTAAGTGTTGGTACTATTAGAATAAAAGCAAAAGGAAGTGCAGGCACACATAATGGCATGAAATCTGTTGTAGAAAATTTAAAAACAGAAGAATTTCTAAGGGTAAGAGTTGGAATAGGAGTTCCTGAAAATAAAGAGGATACAATTAATTATGTAATAGGAAAAATACCTAAAAGAGAAATGGAAATACTAGAGAAAGCACAAGAAAAAGCAGCACAAAGTATTTTTGAAATTTTAGAAAATGGAATAGATAGTGCTATGAATAAATTTAACTAAAGGAGATATGTATGTTAGAACTTATAATTAATAAAGAACCTGATAAAAAGAGTATAATGCTAGTAGAAAATGGGATACTTGTAGAAAAACACGAAGAACATCAAAATCATCAAAGATTAGAAGGAAATATATATTGCGGAGTAGTACAGAATGTACTATCAGGTATGCAATCTGCTTTTATTGATATAGGAGATAAAAGGAACACTTTTATAAGGCAAAAAGATATACTACCAAAGGAAAATGAAGCTGTTGAAACAAAAAAAGATAATACGAATAATGTTAATATAAAAGATTTAGTTAAAATTGGTGCAAAAATATTGGTACAAGTAAAAAGAGACGGAACAGAAAGCAAGGGAGCAAGAGTTTCTACACATATAAATTTACCAGGAAGATTTTCGGTTTTTATGCCAAACTCTGATTTTATAACAATCTCTCAAAAAATTGAAGATGAAAAAGAAAGGGATAGGCTTAAAAATATTGCAAAAAAAATATTACCAGAAGGAACAGGTGCAATAATAAGAACATCAGGTGAAGGATTAGATGAGGAAATTATAAAAGATGATTTAGAAACTTTAATAAAAAAATGGAGAACTATAAAAAAAGAATATGAAAATCACAAACTTAGTGGACCTAAATTGATTTATGATAATAAGGCGTTGCTTAGAAGAACTTTAATAGATGTTGTAGATCAAAATTTAAATAAAGTAATAGTTAATGACAAAAAAACATATAAAGATGTAAACGATATATTGAAAAACATGAATATGGATCAAAATATACAATTAGAGTTTAAAGAAAATGCTGATTTATTGGAAATGTATGAGCTAAAAGAGCAATTAGAAAAAATAAACAATAGGAAAATTTGGCTTAAATGCGGAGGATTTATTACAATTGATAGAACAGAAGCTTTAACTGCAATAGATGTAAATACAGGAAAATATACAGGCTCAAAGAATTTGGAGCAAACTGTTTTAAAAGTTAATAAAGAAGCAACTATTGAAATAGCAAAACAACTACGATTAAGAGATATAGGTGGGATAATAATAGTTGATTATATAGATATGGATAGTGAAGAAGGAAGAAATGAAATATTAAAACTTATGTTAGAAAAACTAAAAAAAGATAGGACAAAATCTCAGGTATTAGGGTTTACAAAATTAAATTTACTTGAAATGACAAGAAAAAATATGTGTAATAATGACGATTATTAAATTTATAATTTGAATGAGAAGTGAGAAGTGGGATGTGGGAAGTGTGAAATTAGGGTAAGCCTTACGTAGCTTAGCTCTAAAAGCACACCTCACACTTCGCACCTCACACATCACAACAACAAATTACAATTTAATTAATAAGATAATAGAAAAATTGAGGTAATAAAATGAAAGTAGGGTTTATATCACTAGGATGTTCTAAAAATTTAATAGACACAGAAATGGCAATTGGTTTATTTAAAAATAATAATTTTGAAATAGTAAATGATGTAAAAAAGGCTGAGATAATTGTAATAAATACTTGTGGTTTTATAGAATCAGCAAAGCAAGAAGCAATAAATACTATATTAGAAATGGCAGAATATAAAGGAAAAGGAGCATGCAAGTATTTAGTTGTAATGGGTTGCCTAGTTCAAAGATATAAAGAAGAACTAAAAAAAGCAATTCCAGAAGTAGACTTATTTATAACAATAGATGAATACAATAAATATTGGGATAAAATCTTAGAATTGTTAAGTAAACCTAATTTCAAAAGTCAATGCGAACAATTAGAATATATGAATAGAGTAATTACAACTGGAAACACGACTGCATATTTAAAAATAGCAGAAGGATGTAGTAATAGATGTACATATTGTGCAATACCATATATTAGAGGACCATATATAAGTAGACCAATTGAGGATGTTTTAGAGGAAGCAAATATGCTAGCCCAAAAAGGAATTAAAGAAATAATAGTTATTGCTCAAGATACCACAAGATATGGAGAAGATATTTACGGAGAATCAAAATTAAGTGAGCTATTAAAAGAATTGTGCAAAATAAAAGAGTTTGAATGGATTAGATTTTTATATGCGTATCCAGAAGCAATAACAGATGAATTAATACAAACAGTAAAAGAAAATGATAAAATATGCAACTATTTCGATATACCAATTCAGCATATATCAGATATTGTTTTAAAAAGAATGAACAGAAGAACTACCGGAAAGCAGATAGAAGATTTAATTTGTAAAATAAAGAAAGAGATACCAGATGTAATTTTGAGAACTTCACTTATTGTTGGATTTCCAGGTGAAACAGAAGAAGATTTTAAAAAATTATATAATTTTGTTTCAAAGGGATATTTTGACAAATTAGGAGTGTTTATGTATTCTAAAGAGGATGGAACACCAGCAGCGAGATTAAAGGAGCAAATACATCATAATACAAAAAAGAAAAGATATAATGAGATTATGAAAGTTGCAAAAGAAAATTCTAATGAAAAACTTAAAAGTTATAAAGGTAATATCTATAAAGTGTTGATAGAAAATTTAAGTTTTGATGGAAAGTTCTATATTGGAAGAACATATATGGATATACCAGATACAGACGGAATAGTAATTATAAAAAATACAAAGGAAAATATGATAGGAAAATTTACTGATTGTAAAATAACTGGAACAAACAACTATGATTTAGTGGGGGAATTATTAAATTAATTTTAGCTTATTTGGAAAGGAGCTAAATTGAAATGGAAGATAATAAAAACTTAAAAAGGCATTTAAAAACTTTAAGTAAGCAGTATAATAATGCTGGTCAAGTTGCAGAAGAAATAATAAATCTTCAAGCAATTTTAAATTTACCAAAAGGAACAGAGCTTTTCTTAAGTGATATACACGGGGAATATGGTTCGTTTTCTCATATATTAAATAATGGTTCTGGAATAATAAAAAATAAAATAGAAGACATATTTGATAATCAAATAACAGAAAGAGAAAGAAGCGCCTTAGCTACACTAA
Organism: uncultured Clostridia bacterium; assembly: GCA_944391865.1. GTDB lineage: Bacteria > Bacillota > Clostridia > TANB77 > CAG-508 > CAG-452. Next base: position 22,181 of record CALXVD010000014.1, on the reverse strand, counting down.
TATACTATCCGGAAGAAAAACTATCTTTAATAAAAAAGAAAGAAGAAAATTTAAATGAATGGTATAGTATAACACTATATAGATTAATAGAAGTTGCAAGAGAAGTAAGCTCTAAATACACTAGGTCAAAAGTAAGGAAAGCAATGCCTAAGGGATTTGATTATATCATAGACGAATTATTACATCTTCAAGGTTGCGGACCAGATAAAGAAACATATTATAAGCAAATAATAAGCTCAATAATAGAACTAGATAGAGCAGATGAATTTATTGTAGCAATATCTAATTTAATAAAAAGAATGGCAATAGATCATCTGCACGTATTAGGAGATATATTCGATAGAGGACCTAATGCAAAGCTAGTAATGGACACATTAATAAAATTTCACAGCCTAGATATTGAACTTGGAAATCATGATATATTATGGATGGGAGCGGCATGTGGTAATAAAGCATGTATAGCAAATGTTATTAGAATTTGTAGTAGGTACGATAATATTAATACACTAGAAGAAGGTTATGGAATTAATATAAGGCCACTTGCTACATTTGCATTAAAAACATATAAAGATGATGATTGTGAAAAATTTATGCCTAAAATATATGACTATAACAAATATATCAGAAGTGATGAAATTTCAATTGCAAAAGTACATAAAGCAATTTCAATTATACAGTTTAAACTAGAAGGGCAAATGATTAAAGAACATCCAGAATATGAAATGCAAAAAAGACTATTATTAGATAAGATAGATTATAAAGAAGGAACTGTAAAAATAGGAGAAAAAACGTATCATTTAAATGATACAAACTTCCCTACAATAAATCCAGAAAAGCCATATGAACTAACAAAAGAGGAAGAAGAGATAATAAATAGACTAGAAGAGTCATTTAAAAATAGTGAAACACTAAATAAACATATATCTTTCCTATATTCAAAGGCATCAATATATAAATGTTTTAACTCTAATTTATTGTTTCATGGGTGTGTACCTATGGAGGAAAATGGAGAATTTACAAAAATAGATATTTTAGGTAAATCTTTATCTGGAAAAGAATTTTTTGACTGCATAGATAAAATTATTAGAAAAGCATATTTCGAAAGAGACCAAATAGATAGCAGTAAAGACGCAATTGATTTAATGTGGTATTTATGGTGCGGACCAAAATCTCCACTATTTGGAAAAGATAAAGCAGCAACATTTGAAAGATATTTTGTGATAGAAAAAGAAACACACAAAGAAGTAAAAAACCCATATTTTACGTTAATAGAAAAAGAAGAAATATGTAACAAAATATTAAAAGAATTTGGTTTGGAAGGTAAAAACTCTCATATAATAAATGGACACATACCAGTAAAAGAAAAGGATGGGGAAAGCCCAATAAAAGCAAATGGAAAATTACTTGTAATAGATGGAGGATTTGCAAAAAGTTATAGAGGTCAGACCGGAAGAGCAGGATATACATTAACATATAACTCTTATGGACTAATTCTTGCTGCAAATGAACCATTTGACTCTAAATCAGAAGCAATAAGAGAAGAAAAAGATATAAAATACGATATAATGGTAAATGCAAAAGAAACAGAAAGAAAAAGAGTTGCAGACACAGATATAGGAAGAGAATTACAAGAAGAAATAGACGATTTAAAACTCTTACTAGTAGCATATAAAGAAGGAAAAATAAAAGAAAGTTTTTAAGTCTTTTTGGCTCGGAGCAAAAAATCAATCTAGTTATATAAATTATAATTTAAATGAGAAGTGGGATGTGGGAAGTGTGAAATTAGGGTAAGCCTAACAAAGCCTAGCCCCAAAAAGCACACCTGCACCTCACACCTCACAAAAACAAATTATAGATTCCTGTGGTAATCATACATATAACAATTCCACAGACAGTAGGTATTATGAAAGAGAGGATAGCCCATTTCCAGCTACCTGTCTCTTTTTTTATACTAATTAAAGTTGTGCTACAAGGGAAATGCATTAAACTAAATAGCATAACATTAATGGCTGTTAAAATTGTCCAACCATTACCTATTAATATATTTGAAATACTTGCAATGTCCTCAATTTGGACTAAGTTTCCTCCAGACATATAACTCATTAAAATAATAGGTAAAACTATTTCGTTTGCAGGGAGTGCAAGTATAAATGCTGTTAAAATATAACCATCTAAGCCCATAAGAGTAGCAAACGGGTTTAAAAAATTAGCAATATGGTTTAAAATACTTATCCCGTAAATGTTAATATTAGCAAAAAGCCAAATAATGATTCCAGCAGGAGCAGCAACCGAAATTGCTCTTCCAAGTACAAATAAAGTTCTATCAAAAATTGAACGAACTAAAATTTTGCTAAATTGAGGTTTTCTGTATGGCGGTAATTCTAATACAAAAGATGAAGGTAGTCCTTTTAAGATAGTTTTAGATAGAATAATAGAAATTATAAATGTCATGATAATTCCAATTATTATTACAGCTATAACAGAAAGAGTAGATAATATAGACGACCAAATTCCAGAAATACTACCAGCTATGAAAATAGATGCAATTGTAATTAAAAATGGAAATCGACCATTGCAAGGTACAAAATTATTAGTAAGTATTGCAATTAATCTTTCTCTAGGAGAATCTATAATTCTTGCACCAACAACTCCAGCTGCATTACAACCAAACCCCATACACATAGTTAGTGCTTGTTTTCCAGAAGTGTAAGCTTTCTTAAAAAAGCCATCCAAATTAAAAGCAATTCTAGGCAAGTATCCTAAATCTTCCAAAATAGTAAAAAGAGGAAAGAAAATTGCCATTGGGGGAAGCATTACTGCAACAACCCAAGCTAAAGTTCTATACATACCAAAAACTAATAGCTCCATAAGCCAGCTAGGACTATTAACTAATTCAAATAAATAGATAAGTTTGCCTTCAATAACTCCAAAAAAATCAGAAAGTAATTGAGACGGATAATTTGCACCAGTAATAGTAATCCAAAAAATTAATGCAAAAAATAAAATCATAATAGGAATACCAGTTAGTTTGGAAGTAAGAATCTTATCAATACTAATATTTCTTTTGTTGTAATTAATTTTCTTGTAAGTTGTTACATCTAAAGCAATATTTTCACTATAAAAGATAATAGTTGAAACTATTTTATCTTTAATAGTAGAAGAATTAACTCCATTATCATCTAAAAGATTTTTTGCTCTATCAATACTATTTTTAATCTCTTCATTTCCGAGAAAAAGTTATATTAAGATTATTTTCAATTGAAGAGATTATTTTATCATTACCTTCTAAGAGCTTTAAAGCTATCCATCTATAATTTTTAAAATAATGATTATTAAAACAAACTTTTACACTATCTTCAATAATATTAATTGCAGAATTAATGGTATCCGGATAATCAATGTGAAGATAATCATCTGAAATGGCAGAAGAACAAACATCATAGATAGAATTCATAAGATTATTTAAAGTTTTTTTCTTCCTTGCAATTGTACCGACAACTGGAATTCCAAGCTTAAAAGAAAGTTTATCCAAATCAATTTCAATTCCCTTCTTTTTAGCTTCATCTAGTAAATTTACACACAAAACTACCTTGTTTGTGATTTCTAATATTTGATAAACCAAATTTAAATTACGTTCTAGGCAAGTAGAATCTACAACTACAACAGTACAATCAGGATTGCCAAAACATATATAATCTCTTGCAATTTCTTCTTCTTGAGAATTGGACATAATAGAATATGTACCAGGTATATCAACAAAAAGAAAATCTTTGCCCTTAAATTTTGCTGTACCAGCAGCATTACTAATAGTCTTTCCAGGCCAATTTCCAGTATGTTGATGAAGTCCAGTAAGAGAATTAAAAATAGTACTTTTTCCAACATTAGGATTACCGAGCAATAGCAATAGTGTAATCACAATTACTTTTAAGATTCTCTATATCATTATTTAAAAGTTTATTACCAGTAGAGGCAGAAGTAAGCCCCATAAAATCACCTCAATTTAAATATTTATATAATATATGTAAAACAAACAAAAAAGTTGAACAGGGAAAAAGGGGTCAGACCCCTTTTTTCCCTGTTTTAACATTTGCTTAATTTAAAATTTTTATTAACTTAGAATCCTCTTTCCTTAGAGCTATAACAGTTCCTCTTACTTCATACGCAATAGGATTTCCTATAGGGCTTTTTAAAATAGCTTTTATATTAGTTCCATTCACTAATCCTAAATCTAATAGCCTTCTTCTTAAATCTCCAGTGCAATGTAATGACTTTATGGTAGCGCATTTATTAATTTCTAATTTATCTAATGTCATAAATTTACCCTCCTAAATTGTAATTTGTAATACAAATTTTTTGGAACGATTGTAGGGGTCGCCGCCCTCGGCGACCCGCATACCAATATTTTCGGATCGCCGAGGGCGGCGACCCCTACAACGTTTGCAATTAAATTAATAAAACAAATTCCAATTTGTCTTACTATTAATATATGAGCAGAAAATTACAATTGACACTTCATGTCAAAAAATATATAATGTAAAAGAAATTTGAAATAATGAAAAGAGGTAAATATATGGAAAGAAGACGCGGATTTGAAATTGCAAAAGGTTTTGAAAATAGCAATATAAACCTACCAGTAAGGTCAACAAAAAATTCAGCAGGCTATGATATTGAAGCTGCAGAAGATTGCACAATACCTGCTTTTAAATTAGGACAAAAGCCAACGCTTGTTAAAACAGGAGTAAAAGCATATATGCAACCTGATGAAGTTTTGATACTTGCAAATAGAAGTTCTAATCCAGGGAAAAAAGGTTTAATTTTAGCAAATAGTATAGGTGTTGTAGATAGTGATTATTATGGAAATCCAGATAACGATGGACACATTATGTTTGCTTTTTATAATATTAAAGATGAAGATGTATTAATAAAAAAAGGTGATAGAATTGGGCAAGCAATTTTCCAAAAATATCTTATTGTAGATGAGGATATAGCAGGAGGAGAAAGAACAGGAGGATTTGGATCAACAAATTAAATTTAGAAAATAGAAGAAATAGGGAAAAAGGGGTCTGACCCCTTTTTCCCTATTTTGATTATAGAAATTATGTAAAATATACCAAAAATTCCTTTGACTTAACATGAAAAATATGGTATAATAAAAAAGGTCGAGAAAGAAAAGAAGGCCAGAAAAAGGAGTGACTTATATGTTTAATGTTGGTGATAAAGTAGTGTATCCTATGCATGGTGCAGGTACAATAGAAGGTATCGAGGAGAAAGATATTTTAGGAGAAAAACAATCTTATTACATAATAAAAATGCCAGGTGAAGTAAAAGTTATGGTACCTACAGCAAAAGCAGAAGGTATAGGAGTGAGGGATATTATAGACAAAGAAACAGCAAGTAAGGTCTTTGAAGTATTAGAAACAGATTCTACAGAGATGTCAATGAATTGGAATAAAAGATATAGAGACAATATGGAAAAAATGAAAAGTGGAGATGTTTATGAAGTTGCAGATGTAGTTAGAAATTTAAGTTTTAAACAGAAAGAAAAAGGACTTTCAACAGGGGAGAAGAAAATGCTATTAAATGCAAAACAAATATTAGTTAGTGAACTTACACTTGCTGAAAATTCTAATAAAGAAGAAATGGAAGAAATTGTAGATAATACAATTAACAATTCATTTATAGAATACAGTAAAAATATTGCAAATGCTACACCGGACAATGTAGTTAAAAAGTTTATTCCTTTTAATGGAACTCAAAATTAAAAAAAGTTAAAAAAATATATTTATAGGAACAAAGAGCTTCAAACGTCTCTTTGTTCTTTTTGTAGGAAGGATTTAGAGACTAGCTGTCGAATAATATAATTATGTAAAAGAAAGGTGCTAAAAATGGTGCGTTATAGTGAAGAATTGATTGATGATATAAAAAATAGCAACGATATAGTAGATATAATATCACAATATGTAACATTAAAAAGAAGTGGTAGAAACTTTTTTGGATTATGTCCATTTCATAGAGAAAAAACACCTTCTTTTTCTGTTTCACCGGATAAGCAAATTTTTCATTGCTTTGGTTGTGGGGCAGGGGGAAATGTTATTCATTTTATAAGTAAAATAGAAAATGTAGATTTTAGAGAAAGCCTAGAAATATTAGCAGAAAGAGCTGGAATTGCACTTCCAACTACAGACAATACAGAAGATGGAAAAAGGCAGCAGCTTAAAGAAAAAGTATATCAAATAAATAAGGAAGCTGCTAATTATTATCATCAAGAACTATATAAACCAACATCGAAACTAGCACAAGAATATGTAAAAAAAAGAAAATTGGATAATAAAACTTTAAAAGATTATTGCATTGGATATGCACCAATTAATAGTAGCTTATATAAATACCTTAAAGAAAAAAATTTTACAGATGAGGAAATACTTGCTTCTGATTTGGTAAATAAAACACAAAGAGGTTTTATAGATAGATTTAGAAATAGATTAATATTTCCAATTCAAGATGTAAGAAATAGATATATTGCATTTGGAGGAAGAGTTTTGGATAACTCTCTTCCTAAATATATAAATTCACCAGAAAACATAGTTTATAGTAAAGCAAGGAATTTATATGGATTAAATGTTGCCAAAAATTCTAAATTGGATAAGCTACTAATTGTAGAAGGATATATGGATGTTGTATCATTGCATCAAAGAGGAATAGAAAATGTAGTTGCATCCTGTGGCACTGCTCTTACAGAAGCACAAGGAAGATTACTTAGAAAATATGCAAATAAAGTAATAATTTCTTACGATTCAGATTCAGCAGGACAAGCGGCAACATTAAGAGGACTAGAAATATTAAACAACTTAGGTTGTGATATTAGAATACTTCAAATGGAGGGTGCAAAAGATCCAGATGAATACGTTATAAAATATGGAAATGGAAGATTTAATAACTTAATAGAAAAAGCAATATCTTTAATAGAATTTAAGGTAAAAGTACTTAAAAAAGATTTGAATTTAGATAATACTAATGACAAAATAAAATTTTTAAATGAAATTGCAAAAATAGTAAGTACAGTTGATAACCAAATAGAACAAGAGGTATATATAGACAAAATTTCTAAGGATTATGAAATATCAAAAGAAGCTATATATGCACAAATAAACAAGCTAAATTATTCTAAGAATCAAGGACAAAAGGTTTTAGAGAATAATTATAAAAGAAGTGTTGTTAAAAAAACAAATGTAGTATCTGAATCATTAGAAAAAAGAGAAAAAATGATTATAGAATTACTACTTAATGGAAAAGATAAAATATATCAGAAAATAAAACAAATCATTTCACCAAAAGATTTTAAAGACGAGAAAAATAAAAAAATAATGGAAAAATTGTATGAAGAATTTGAAAAAGGAAATAGTAATATAAATAATATATTGGAAGAATTTCGGTGATGATGAACAAGCAATAAGTATAATTACAGAATTAATGGCAGATGATTATGAAATTAAAAATGATGAAAAAGCTGTATTAGATTTAATAAACAATTATAGAAAAGAAAAGTTAATAAATAGAAAAAAAGAGATAATAAATTCTCTAAATGGTGAAGAACTAAGCAGTCAAGAATTAGCTAGCTTAGAAAAAGAATTACAAGATTTAATTATAGAATTAGCAAAAATTAAATAATATAGATAAAATAGACCCAATGAATAATAAAATTAATAATGCAAAATATGCTTTTTAAGCAAATTTTGAAGGAGGGTATAAAAATAAAATGGGAAAAGCAAAAAAAGACAATGAAGAAATAATAGAAGAACTTAAACACAACAATAAAAAAGCAAGTCAAAAGGCAGAAAAAGCAAACGAAGAGAAAGATAAACAAACTACTACTAGCGAGGATACAAATAAAAAAGTTCAAGATATATTAAAAAAAGCAAAAGAAAAAGGTCAAATAACATATGGAGAACTTGCAAGTGAGCTTGGAGATATAAATCCAGAACAAATTGATAAAGTATTTGATGCCTTTGAAGAGTTTGGCGTAGATGTTTTAAAAGATGATTTAGAAGAACCAGATATTGAAGATTTAGAAGAAGTAGAAGACATTAAGCTAGAAGATATTAATAAAATGAACTTCGATGGAATTAACATTGATGATCCTGTTAGAATGTATTTAAGAGAAATTGGGAAAATTCCTTTATTAAGTTTTGAGGAAGAGCTAGAACTTGCAAAACAAGTCTTAGAGGGAAATGAAGAAGCAAAACAAAAACTTGCAGAATCAAACTTAAGGTTAGTAGTAAGTATTGCAAAAAAATATGTAGGTAGAGGAATGTTATTTTTAGACCTTATTCAAGAAGGAAATATGGGTCTTATTAAAGCTGTGGAAAAATTCGATTATAAAAAAGGATATAAATTTAGTACTTATGCAACATGGTGGATTAGACAGGCAATTACAAGAGCAATAGCTGATCAAGCAAGAACAATTAGAATACCAGTGCATATGGTAGAAACAATTAATAAATTAATAAGAACATCAAGACATTTGCTTCAACAATTAGGTCGTGAACCAACTCCTGAAGAAATAGCCAATGAAATGGAAATTCCAGTAGAAAAAGTAATGGAAATACAAAAAATTGCACAGGATCCTGTATCTCTAGAAACACCAATAGGAGAGGAAGACGATAGCCACTTAGGAGATTTCATCCAAGATGAAGATAGTCCGGCTCCGCAAGATTCTGCAGCTTATACGTTATTAAAAGAGCAGCTAGAAGAAGTAATGAATACTTTAACTCCAAGAGAAGCAAAAGTATTAAAATTGAGATTTGGACTAGAAGATGGAAGAGCAAGAACTTTAGAGGAAGTTGGAAAAGAGTTTATGGTAACACGTGAAAGAATAAGACAAATAGAAGCAAAAGCATTAAGAAAGCTAAGACATCCAAGTAGAAGTAAAAAATTAAAAGATTACATGAATTAATTTATTTTGAACTCAACTAGATTAAAAAAACAGAAATTTGACAAATCAAGCTATTTATGGTAAACTAAGAACAGATGTAATTATTTTTTATATAAAGAGGTGAGAGTTCTTAGTAAATTAAGAACAATGTTATGAATATGATGGAAAGAATAATAGATACAGTTAATTCTTTTAGAAGTAAATCATCTTCTGGAAGAGTTACTTCAGAAGGTCTTACTTCAGAAGAAAAAAAGCAATTAGCAGAGTTAAATAAAATGACTCATTTAGGAATGGAAAATATGAAAAAGAAATACGGAGCAATAGTTAACACAGAAGAAGCTAAAAAAATTGCAAAAAGTAAGGAAAAGGAAGATACTAGAGGATTAGAAGAAAATATAAAGCAATAATTAAACAGAAAATTTTAAAAATTTTCTGTTTTTTATTGACAAAAATGGTTAAACTTATTATAATAATACAAGTTTCATATGGCGAAGTAGCTCAGTTGGCTAGAGCAACCGGTTCATACCCGGTAGGTCATGTGTTCGAATCACATCTTCGCTACCAGAATTTAAAAAATAATGATTATTTACATTATTTGTAATATATTTTATTTACACAACGAATAGTTTTTATAATTATGCGTACAATTTAAGTATGGTTATTTGAGGATAGTAAGGCAGCTATCACGCCAGAGATGGTCTTAAAAGAGATGTAGGGTACGCCGTCCTACCAAATAACCACTACTGAAAAAAGAGACACTTTAAGGTGTCTCTTTGATTTATTAAAATATTTTATTTTAAAGGAACAAATTTTCCAATTTTTATATTATGTTCTAATTTATCTTCTGTTATAGGGAATATAGTTCTAAATAGTAAGCCATTATTACCTTTTATTATTTTTATACCAACCAAAGAAATTTCACTAAGTCTTTTAATATATTGAATATTTCCATTATTATGAACGCCAACGTAATCTGGCTCTTTTATTATTAAGGGAATTGATTTAATTGCTTCATAATAGTTAGATGGAGACAAATACTCATCTTTATGCTTTTCGCAATGTTCTTCTATTCTGGTTGACCATATATTAATATTTTGAGGATTTAAATCCAACCTTAAAGCCTCTATTACTTCTTTACTCAATTCGCCAATTTTTACATTAGTGCTTTTATTTTTACTTATTTTATATATATCAAAATTTTGCAATGTAATTCTCCTTTTAAGTTAATATAAAAATTATACACATATAAAGAAAAACATGCAATATATTTGTAAAATATTGTAAAAATTATAGTCCGCTGATATAATAATATTGTGTTTACACTGCCTTTAATAATTTGTTACGCTTTAATCTATAGCCAATTAAGTTATACTTGTTAATAATTATAATATTTTATTTATGAAATGAAAATAAGTCGTTTTGAGTTATTTGCAATTATTGAATAACGTATAAATAAAATAGATTTATATTCGTATCAATGCTTAAGACAGTCAAAAAAGTTGTACATAATTGGCTTGAATTATACCACACAAAAACACAGGTAATTGTTACCTGTGTTTTTTAGTGGGCAGACTAAGTGTCAATTAATTTTTTTAGTAGCTCTAGAAATTTATCATAATCTACAATATGCCATAGATTATTCGCATAATCGTATTCGACGTGAAGCTGGATTCTCATTTCTTTCAATTTCTTTGAAAGAGTTTCAATATCTTTTGTATAGATTCTATTTGAGTTAAATAACCTTAACAGATCTTTACGAATATCGAAATTAATCAGAATCCATTTTTCATGTACGAACAATTCGAGAATTATTCTTCTATGAGCATCTCTGTAGACGGTGTAGTTTCCATTGCTACCATTTACTTTGTCTGCACCAAAGTACCGCTTTAGGCTATCTAGTTCTTCAGGAGAAAGATTGTAAGCACTGTACACTCCTTCAACTAGAACCTTTAGGCCATTAAAGCTAGTCTTATACATGTAATCCCCCCTAAAAGGTATTATGTAAGCTATTATAACATAAATAATTAAAAAGCGCAAAAAATTAAGAGCTCGTAGGCCCTTAATAATAAATTATTTCTTTTTACCTTCTGGTATAATTATTTTTTTCTTTTTTTCCTCTTTTGGCTTTGGTTTTACAGAATTTAAATGTTCATAAACAGGAGAAACTTCTATTTCGCTACCATCGCCTGTAACTATTTCTATTTCTTTTTTTTCATTTTCGATATCTTCTGCCATTGATATCACCTCATAAAATTATTATAAAATAATAATAGCATAAAAAAATAAGAATGTCAAAACATTGACATTTTAAGCTATAAATGCAATAATATATATTGTTAAAATGTAGCTTTAAAAGCAAGGAGAAGTTAAATTGGAAATAGATAAAACAAAATCAATAATTGAAGCAATATTATTTTCTGTTGGAAGAGTAGTAGAAACAAAAGAACTAATGGCAATATTAGAATTAAGTAATGAAGATATTGATACAATTCTTCAAAGTATGAAAAGAGATTTTGAAGAACAAAATAGAGGCATAGAAATAATAAAAGTGGAAAATGGTTATCAATTATGCACAAAAAAAGAATATTATGATTACATATATCCAATATTTGATAATAGAGCAAAGCCTAGTTTATCTGCTGCGGCAATAGAGACTTTATCTATAATTGCGTATAATCCAAAAATTACTAGAGCAGAGATTGAGCAAATAAGAGGAGTAAATTCAGACGGAACTATATATAAACTACTAGAATATGGATTAATAGAAGAAGTAGGAAAGCTTGATGCGCCAGGAAGACCAACTATCTATTCAACTACAAACGAATTTTTAAAAATGTTTGGAATTTCTAGTTTAGAAGAATTACCGGAACTTCCAAAATATAAGATAGATGAAAATGAGCAAATAGTTATAGACGAAATTATGGAAGAAAAGGTAGAAAATAGTGATAAAGAGGCTCCATCCCCCGAAAACGCTTAAAAATAGCGTTAAATAAGAATACTTACATAACAACATATAAATGGGGACATAGCTTTTAAGAGGAGAATAAGCCAAGGCATGAAACTGTGTCTCCTAATATTAGAAAAAAATCAATAAGAAGGGGAGAAAATATTATGAGTAAAGATAGTAATAATTACGTAAAGGAAATTACAAATATAGAAGATGATTTTGCTAAGTGGTACACAGATATAGTTTTAAAAGCAGATTTAGCAGATTATACAGATACAAAAGGTTGTATTGCAATAAAGCCATATGGATATGCTATATGGGAAAATATACAAAAATATGCGGATAGCAAATTTAAAAAAGTGGGAGTAAAAAATATTTATTTACCAGTATTAATACCTGAAAGTTTATTAAACAAAGAAAAAGACCATGTAGAAGGTTTTGCACCAGAAGTAGCTTGGGTAACAATGGGAGGAAATGAAAAATTAGAAGAGAAACTTTGCATTAGACCTACTTCTGAAACAATGTTTTCTGTGCTTTATTCTAAATGGGTTAAATCATGGAGAGATTTACCAATGGTATACAACCAATGGTGTAATGTTTTAAGATGGGAAAAAGAAACAAGACCATTTTTACGTTCAAGAGAATTTTTATGGCAAGAAGGTCATACAGTACATGAAACTGAAGAAGAAGCTAAAAAATTAACTTTAAAAATGTTAGATACATATGCAGAGATAATAGAAGAACTTTTAGCAATACCAGTAATAAAAGGAAGAAAAACAGAAAAAGAAAAATTTGCTGGAGCAGTAAATACTTATACAGTAGAAACTTTAATGCATGATGGTAGAGCTCTTCAATCAGGAACAAGTCATTATTTTGGACAAAATTTTACAAAACCTTTTGATGTTAAGTTTCAAAATAGAGAAGGAAAAGAAGAATATGCATATCAAACATCTTGGGGAATTAGTACAAGACTAATTGGTGGAGTTATAATGGCACATGGAGATAATAGAGGATTAAAATTACCACCAAGAGTTGCACCTATTCAGGCTGTTATTGTGCCAGTTGCAATGCAAAAAGAAGGAGTAAAAGAAAAAGCAGAAGAATTATATAATAAACTTAATGAAAAATTTAGAATGGAAATAGATACAAGAGATAATTATACACCGGGATATAAATTTAACGACTGGGAAATGAGAGGAGTACCTGTAAGGATAGAAATTGGGCCAAGAGATATAGAGAATGGAGTTTGCGTTTTTGTAAGAAGGGACACAGCTGAAAAAATTACAGTAAAATTAGAAGAAATAGAATCAAAATTACAAGAAGTATTAGATAATATTCAGGAAAACATGTTCAACGAATGCAAAAAAAGAATGATAGAAAGAACAACAGTAGCTAAAAACATGGATGAATTTATAAAAAATATTAATGAAAACCAAGGATATATAAAAGCAATGTGGTGTGGAGATGAAGAGTGCGAAAATAAAATAAAAGATTTAACTGGTGCACATTCAAGATGTATACCATTTGAAAAAGAAAATATATCAGATAAATGTGTGTGCTGTGGAAAGCCAGCAAAAGAATTTGTTATTTGGGGAAGACAATATTAAATAAAAAGGATAAGAAATGAAAAAAAGAGTTTTATTAGGAATGAGTGGTGGAGTAGACAGCAGTGTAGCTGCCATACTACTAAAAGAACAAGGTTATGAAGTTATTGGAGCAACAATGAAATTGTGGGAAGATGATAGCAATAAAAAAAATTGTGGTTCTTCTCTTGCAGACAAAGATGCAAAAAAAGTATGTAAAGATTTAGAAATAGACCATTATACTTTTGATTTTAGAAAAGAGTTTAAAGAATGTGTTATAAATAATTTTATTGATACATATAACAAAGCAATGACTCCAAATCCATGTGTGCAATGCAATAAATTCATGAAATTTAATTATTTTTATAATGAGGCACGAAAACTAAATTGCGAATATATTGCCACAGGACATTATGCAAAAACTGAATTCAGTAATAAATATAATCAATATGTTTTAAAGAAATCTAATGCAGGAAAAAAAGATCAAAGTTATGTGTTATATAATATTCCAAATAAAATGATTCAAAATGTTATATTTCCTTTAGGAGAGTTTGAAAACAAAGAACAAATTCGAAAGATAGCTTCGAAATACAATTTAGAAACAGCAAATAGACCAGATAGCCAGGAAATATGTTTTATACCAGATAACGATTATGTAAGTTTTTTAAACAAGAATTCTGATAAGAAACAAACGAAAGGAAATATTGTAGATAAAAAAGGCAATATACTTGGAAAACATAATGGGCTTATTAATTACACAATAGGACAAAGAAAAGGAATTGGAATATCAAGTACAACACCATTGTATGTAGTAGAGCTAAATCTAGATAGAAATGAAGTAATAGTTGGAGAAGAAAAAGATATTTATAGTAACACTTTATTTGCGCAAAATGTTAATTATACTTTAGATATAAATATTGATGGACCTATTGTGGTAGAAGCTAAAATTAGATATAGTGCAAAGTGTGTAGAAGCAACTTTGCACAAATTAAAAGATAATAAAGTACTATTAGAGTTTAAAGAGCCTCAAAGAGCAATAACAAAAGGACAATCTGTAGTTTTTTACATTGATGATATTGTTCTTGGAGGAGGAATTATAGCTTAAACAAAAGAGAAGGTGGTATTTATGAAATCGGAAAGAGGAGTAACATTAATATCTCTGGGAATTTATATTATAGTTATTATAATAGTAATAAGTATAATATTTGTAATTAGTTCTAGCTTCAATAATACAGTAAGTGATATGAGCAAAGAAAGTACAAGCACAACTGAATTAGATATGTTTAATGTATATTTTCTACAAGAAGTAAAAAAACAAGGTAATAGTATTTCTAAAATAACAGATAAAATAGAAATAGAATTTTCAACTGGAAACAAATATACATTTAAAAATAACAAGATTTATTTAAATGATAATATTGTTATTTCAAAAGATGTTGATAGTTGTACTTTTGAGCAAAAAGAAGAAGATGGTAAAACTATTATAACAGTATCAATAAAATTAAAAAATGCAGAGTCAAAAACCATAGATTACGTTTTAAATACCGATAATAATACATTAGACTATCAAGATGAAAATGTTTATGTATATAATAATACTTTATAAATTTTGTAATATTTTTTTAAAAACTTAAATACAATTTAAGAAAAATGTATTTAGGTGAGTGAAATGAAAATAGGATACATACGAGAAACTGAAGATACTTGTGATTTTGTAAAAAATGTTATTTTATATTTTAAACGACTTTTTAATATTATTAAAGTAGAAGAAAAAGACGGGAAAAGAATATATTACCTGCCATTATATAAAAATACTAAAATTAGCAATTATAGAGTAAAAAAAATTGCGCAAAAATTAGTATCAAAAATAAAATTAGATAATACAAAAAATGTTGTATTATCTAATTATTTGGAAACTTTAAATAATTTAAAAATAATCTTGTATTCAAAAAATATAAATATTTTAAATGGAAGGTATTTATTTAAATGTTTAACATTAAATGTTATAGATTATATTTTTAAAAGAAAAAACGTAAAAACAGAACTTCGGAGAAGCAACAATTTTATTAAATGATTATTCTGACATTAATATAGAAATAATAAATTTGATTGCAAAAAATATTAAAAGGTTAAATATAGTTACTAACCATATAAATAAATGTAAAAGAATAGAAGAGCATTTATATGATGAATTTGGAATAATGCTTAATGTTTCAAACAATAAAAAAACAAGTTTGTTAAGAGCAGAAGTAATAATAAATATAGATTTTCCAGCAGAATTGTTAAACAAATATAATATATACGATAAAGCAATAATAATAAATATATTAGAAAAAATAACTATACAAAGCAAGAAATTTAATGGAGTAAATGCAAGTTTTTATAAAATTTCATTGCCAAAGAAATTAAAACTAGAAGGCTTTTCAAATGAGCTTATATATGAAAGCTATATATATAATTTAAATTTAAGTGATGCAATTAAGAAATTAAATAAAGATAAAGTAAGAATAAAAAAATTAATAGGAAACAATGGAGCTATAAGGAATAGTGAAATTATATAAAATTACTCTACTATACTTGACAAAAGTTTAATAGAGGAGTAATATAAATAAACTAAATATTATTAAAAGGAGAAATGCAAAATGGAAGAAAAGGAAGTATTATTAACACAAGAAGGATATGATAATTTGGAAAAAGAATTAGAATATCTAAAAACTGAAAAAAGAACTGAAATATCAGAACGTATTAAAGTTGCACTAGGTTTTGGAGATTTATCAGAAAATTCTGAATATGATGAAGCAAAAAATGCACAAGCTTCAAACGAAATAAAAATAGCAGAATTAGAAAACAAATTGAGATATGCAAGAATTATAGATGAATCTGAAATTGACACAAAAACAGTTCAAGTAGGTAATAAAGTTAAAATTTTAGATATGGAATATAATGAAGAATTGGAATATACAATAGTTGGTTCCACAGAAGTAGACTTGTCACAAAATAAAATTTCAAATGAATCTCCTATTGGTTCTGCTTTACTTGGTGCCAAAAAAAACCAAGTGGTAGAAGCTGTAACTCCAGGGGGAGTAGCAAAATATAAGGTGTTAGAGATTAAAAAATAGATTATTTTACCATTTTATGTAGACAAACTCCCGAAAAAGTAGTATAATAATATTGTTGAACACGAAAATTGTTATTCTAAAATACAAATGGACTGAATAAAATACTATAGAAAACAAAAGGGAGGAAATTAAATTGATTACAAATTACACAGAAAACAATTATCTAGTTTTAATAGGTAATATTGTAAGTGAAAAAACATTTAGTCACGAAATTTATGGGGAAAGTTTTTATTTATTTAATCTAGAAGTGCCACGTTTGAGCGGAAACGAAGACATTATACCAATTACAATATCAGAAAGATTAATAGCAAATTTTGACTTAAGTGTAGGAAGAAAAGTAGTTGTAGAAGGACAGTTTAGGTCTTATAATAGTTACGAGAATGAAAGAAATAGACTTGTTCTTACAGTATTTGCAAAAGACATTATGGAGTATAACGAAAGTGAGCAGCAAGAAGAAGGGAAGGAAAAAGTATCTAACGAGGTAGTGTTAACAGGGTATATATGTAAAAAACCTATATATAGAAAAACACCATTTGGAAGAGAAATTGCCGATTTATTGCTTGCAGTAAATAGAGCCTATAATAAATCAGATTACATTCCATGTATAGCATGGGGGAGAAATGCAAGATTTTGTGAAAATATGGAAGTAGGAACAGAAGTAAAAGTAGTTGGTAGAGTTCAAAGTAGAACTTACGAAAAGAAATATGAAGATGGAAGAGTAGAGCAAAGAGTTGCATATGAAGTTTCAATAGGAAGCTTAGAAGTAATAGACAAAAAAGACAACGAAGAAGAAAATAGTGAAGCAGAAGCAATTTAAAAATATATTAAAAAAGGTTCTTTTTACAAGAATCTTTTTTTGTATTCAAAATTTGGTTTTAATTTGTAAATAACTTTTAATTGGGAGACGACCATAAAATCTAGTTAAAAACATAAATTTATTGCGCTCCTCGGTTCAATACGTGTTTTAGCAATTCTAGCGTAAAATTGAACGAGCCTCTCGGTTTCCGCTTCCTCCTTCAATTTTCCTTAAGAATTGCACAAACCCTCCAATCACATCCGGTGCTCATAAATTGATGTATTTTAACTGATTTTATTAATATTCTATAAATTGTAGAGTAGCGTGAAGAGATTTCTATTTATATTTTTCGAGCGGGTTACGGGTGGGGACCGACAAGCTGGAGAATATTATATAAATTTGCGTATAGCAAATTTTATTATAGTCTCCGCGCAGTTGGGGCGCGTGAGAAAAAATATAAATAAATCTCTGGGAGCGAACTTAAAAATAAATTCAAACATTCAAATTACAACTTATTAAACTAAAAATTCTGCATATATAGGGTAATGATCAGATATATCTGATTTTATAGTTTCGTATTTGATTAGCTGTAGGTGTTTTGAATAAAAGAAAGAATCAATGCATCCGATTGCCAATAGAAGAAAACCAAGTATCTTCAGTATTATTTATAGATTTGAATTTTCCTTTTAGAATTTCGTACTCCTCATATTTTTCTTTAGGTTCGTGGAAATATTCATGATTTCCGATTTTTGTAATACCTACATTAAAATCTCCACCTATAACAATTGGTTCATTTTTGTTAATTTTAGAAGTGATTTTTAAAAGTTCTTTTGCAGTTAAAATTCTTTCATCTTGAAATGTAGACATATGAAGAGAAAATATATTTATTTTTGTGTTACCAAAAGCAATTTTATTACACAAAATACCTCTTTGTTCATGTAAAGGATTTGTAAGTGGAGATAAATAGTTTGCAGAATATTCAATGGGGAATTTAGAAAGAATACCGTCTCCGTAAAATCCATTTTTAAATTTAATATTTGTGCCCATAGCTCTATAATTAAGCCCAGTGTATTTGCTTAATGTATATAATTGATTCCTATTATATGCACGTTTTGTATACATATCGATTTCCTGAAGAAAAATTAAATCAGGTTTGTATTTTTTTAATAATCTAGCTTGTCTTCTAACATCTATTTTACCGATCTAAACCTTCACCATGGCACATGTTAAAAGTAATACATTTTAAAATCATTAGTTACCACCAACTTTTAAATAATTATATCAAATTAATTTTAAAATACAATAAAAAATAAAATAGTTGTAAGAAAATTTTAAATATGATAATATATTAATTGTAATTTATCTGAGAAGTGAGAAGTGGGATGTGGGAAGTGTGAAATTAGGGTAAGCCTAACAATGCCTAGCCCTAAAAAGCACACCTCACACTTCGCACCTCTCAAGAACAAATTCCAATTTATCTAATACAAAAGGAGATAAATAATGAAAGAAGAAAAAAAACAAATAAATGTTAAAAATGTACGATTTAATATTATGGCAGTTATATTAATTGCTATATTTTGTTTTTCTATTTCACCAGTTACACTTCAAAATGATACTTTTTATACAATAAAAATAGGAGAACACATAATGCAAAATGGAATCGATATGAAAGATCCATTTTCATTTCATAATTTAAGTTATACATATCCACATTGGTTATACGATGTAGGAATATATTTAATATATAATTTAGGTGGACAAGTAGGTATTTATATTTCTACTGTAGTTTTATGCATTGTTTTAGGAATACTTTTATATGCTACAAATGTTAAGTTAATGAAGAATAGACTAACCTCTTTTATAATAACAATTGGAGCGATGTATTTAGTAAGAAATTATATTGCTGCAAGAGCACAGCTTGTTACTTTTATTTTGTTTGTATTAACAGTCTATTTTATAGAACGATTTTTGGAAACAAAGAAAAAAAGATTTGCAATTGGCTTAGTAATTATTCCGATAATTATTGCAAATGTACATGTGGCAGTATTTCCATTCTACTTTGTACTATATTTACCATATATAGCTGAATACATGATTTATATATTATCAAATAGCAGCATTATTATAAATACAAGTAAAATTAAAAGATTACACAAAAAAATAAAAAAGATATCTCATAATGATGAAATATCAAAAATAAAAAATGAGATTACGAAACTAGAAGAAAGAAATAAAACTTTAATAGCAAGACATGAAAAGTCAAGTAAAAATCCATATAAAATAAAAATAAGAGGCAATGACAACGTAAAATGGCTAGTAATTATAATGATAATATGTGTTTTTACAGGACTACTTACGCCACTTGGAGATACCCCATATACGTACTTAGTAAAAACAATGCAAGGAAATACAACACAAAACATTAGTGAACATTTACCACTTACTTTAATACAAAATGTAAACTTAATGTGTGTAATTATTTTATTCTTAGCAATATTAATATTTACAGATACCAAAATTAGACTAAGTGACTTGTTTATGCTAGGAGGATTATTACTACTTACTTTCTATTCAAAAAGGCAAGAGACTATGTTTATATTAATAGGAGCATTTATTTTGAATAGATTGATATGTTCTTTTTTGAATAAATATGCATCAGATAGTTGTGAAAAAATCGAAGAAAGAATGACAGAAATTATAGGCATGATAACAACAATAGCACTTGTTTTAATATTAAGTATAACAAATTACAAACCAAAAGTAGATGACCATTTTATTGATGAAACAAATTATCCAGTTGCAGCAGCAGATTTTATTTTAGAAAATTTGGATGTTAATAATATTAGATTATATAACGAGTACAATTATGGAAGTTATTTATTATTCAGAGGAATACCAGTATTTATAGACTCTAGAGCAGATTTATATTCACCTGAGTTTAACGAAGGAGTAACAGTGTTTAATGATTTCTTAAATTTGTCTGGTGTAAATAACGACAAAGTAGAAGAAACTTTAGATAAATATCAAATTACTCATCTGATAATGTATAAAGATGCAAAACTAAGAACATTTATAAAACAGGATGAAGATAAGTACAACTTACTTTACGAAGATAACTATTTTTGCATTTACGAAAGAAAATAATAAAGAAGAGAAGTGTTAATATTGAAAAATAAGAAAATTAATTGGTGGATAATATTAACTTTAATTATATTACTAATAGACCAAATAACTAAGGTACTTATAATTAAATATTTATATAATTCTAGTACAGTTTTAATACCAAATATATTAAATTTAACATATGTAGAAAATACAGGAGCAGCATTTGGAATAGGAAGTAATAGCACAATAATGTTTGTAATAGTAAATATTATTATAATTGGATTAATAACATATTTTATATATGCAAAAAAAGAAGATATAAGTAATTCTATGTTGCTTTCGTTGCATTTAGTTTTAGTAGGGGGAATAGGCAATTTAATAGATAGAATCCTTCGAGGATTTGTTGTAGATTATATAGACATTAATCCTATATTTAAGTTTCCAGTATTTAATATTGCAGATGTATGCATTACAATTGGGTGTATAATCATTGTAATACAATTATTAATCAATGTAATAAAAGAAAGAAAAAAATTGTAATTTAGAGGTTAGATATTAGAAATTAGAGATTAGAATTTTGAAATGTATGGGAGGAATCTATTTCTGCCCGTAAGCAAACCATTTTAGGCAGATATGGAATTTGCCCCTACAACATTTGCAATTAATTTCTAACCTCTAATCTCTAATTTCTAAACAACAAATTCCAATTTATAGGAGAATTAAATGAAACAATATATAATAAAAAAAGAGCAAGAAAATATTAGAATAGACAAATTAATTTCGGAGCTAGAAAATAATATATCTAGGTCTTCAATTCAGAGAATGATAGAAAATGGAAATATTTTGGTAAATAACAAAAAGGTAAAAGTATCATATAAGGTGGAAGAAAAAGATTTAGTTACAGTAGAAGAGGAAGAACCCATAGAAGTAGACTTAATACCTCAAAATATACCAATTGATGTTATATATGAAGATAATGATATTTTAATAGTTAATAAAGCAAAGGGAATGGTTGTACATCCAGGGAATGGTAATCCAGATAATACGCTTGTGAATGCAGTTATGGCAAGATGTAAAGATAGCTTATCTGGAATAGGAGGAAAGATTAGACCAGGAATAGTTCATAGAATAGATAAAGATACATCTGGACTTGTAATTGTAGCAAAAAATGACAAAGCACATATAGATATAAGTAATCAAATAAAAAATAGAGAAATAGAGAAAACATATCTTGCTTTAGTAAGAGGTGTTATAAAAGAAAATAATGCTGTTATTAATATGCCTATAGGTAGAAGTACCAAAGATAGAAAAAAGATGGCAGTAGACAAAAATGGAAAAGAGGCAATAAGTGAGTTTAAAGTTATTAAAAGATATAAAGATTATACATATGTAGAGGTAAAAATAAAAACAGGAAGAACACACCAAATAAGAGTACATATGTCCGAAATTGGGCATCCAATAGTAGGAGATACAGTATATTCAAATGGAAAGAATCCTTTTGGAGTAATACGGACAAATGCTACATGCATATTCTTTAGAATTCGTACACCCAACAACAAAAGAGAAGGTAAGATTTGAGGCACCATTGCCAGAGTATTTTAAAAAAGTATTGGAAGAATTAGATAAATTGTAATTTGTAATACAAATTTTTTGGAACGATTGTAGGGGTCGCCGCCCTCGGCGACCCGCATACCAATAT
>CALXVD010000013.1 GCA_944391865.1 uncultured Clostridia bacterium | reverse complement strand
AGATTGTACATATGGTGAAATATTCGCTAATAAAATAAAGTTATTTTTTAGTGAAATATTCAAAAATTATTGACAGAATTATAGATTTATATTATAATAATTTAAATAGATTGTAATTCGAATAGGAAGTGAGAAGTGGGTTGTGGGAAGTGTGAAACTAGGGTAAACCTTACGTAGCCTACCCCTAAAAGCTCACCTCACATTTCACACCTCACAACAACAAATTGCAATCTAACTAATGGAGGCAAATATGCAAAGAATTTTAAGCTATATTAGAAAAGCAGTTGATGATTATAATATGATTGAAAATGGTGATAAAATAGCTGTTGGTCTTTCTGGAGGAAAAGATTCTATTACTCTTCTTATGGGACTCAAAGCTTTGCAAAGATTTTATGATAAAAAATTTGAAATTATTGCAATTAGTATAAATCCTGGCTTTGAATTCTTTAACAGTGAGTTTTTGAAAAAAATATGCGCTGATATTGGCGTAGAATATATAGAAGAAGAAAGCCATATAAAAGAAATAGTTTTTGATATTAGAAACGAAAAAAATCCTTGTTCTTTATGCGCAAATCTTAGAAGAGGCATTCTAAATAGCACAGCAATAAGAGAAGGTTGTAATAAGATTGCTCTAGGTCATAATGAAGATGATGTTTTAGAAACATTTTTCTTGAATTTATTATATGGTGGAAATATCAATACTTTTGCCCCAACTTCTTATATGGATAGGTCAAAAATAACTTTAATTAGGCCTTTAATTTATGCTCCAGAAAAAAGTATTAAAACATTTATAAAGAAAAATAATATAGAAGTAATGCCAAAATGCTGTCCAATGGATGGAATTTCTAAAAGAGAAAGTATGAAAAAATTAATTTGGGATTTTCAAAAAGAAATTCCAAATGTAAAAGCAAATATTTATGGGGCTATAAAAAGAAGTAATATCAAAGGTTGGAACAAGAAAAATAACAGTCTTTAATAGTATGAAAATACAATTTAAAGACTGTTATTTATTTTTATTTATTTAATTAGTTTTCTTACTCCATCTGTTAATTTGTTTAGTTTATTTTCAGCATCTTCTAAATCGTTTCCTTTAACTCCCATATAAAATTTAATTTTGGGCTCTGTTCCGGATGGTCTTACTGCAACCCAATAGTCATTTTCTAGTTCAAAATAAAGTACATTTGATTTTGGTAGTTCTTCTTCGTCTGTTTTGCTTTCTTTTATATTCTTAATTGTTCCATTTAAATAATCTCTAATTTTTAAAACTTTATTGTCTGAAATAATTTCTGGGGAATTTATTCTTAAGTCTTCCATCATATTTTTTATTTTTTGTGCTCCATCTGCACCTTCTAATACTATTGCTATTTGACTTTCTTTATAGTACCCATATTTTTCATACATTTCTTTCATATTATCCCATAAAGTAAGTCCTTTATTTTTGTAAAATGCTGCCGCTTCTGAAAGAAGCATTAATGCTGCAATTCCATCTTTGTCTCTTACTTCATCTCCTACAAGGCAACCATAACTTTCTTCAAAGCCCATTATACATTTATATGTATTATTCTTTTCAAATTCTTTTATTTTTGCAGCTATATTTTTAAATCCTGTTAAAACCTCAAATAATGCAACATTATTTTTTTCACATATTCTATCAGTCATATTTGATGATACTATAGTTTTTATTAGTGCTGAATTTTTATCTAATAACCCTTTTTCTCTTTTTTGTGTAATTAGGTAATCTGCTACTGTTAGCCCTATCATATTTCCGTTAAATAATACATATTTTCCTGTTTTATTGTCTTTTACGTGAAGACCAATTCTATCCGCATCTGGGTCATTTGCAATAACTATATCTGCATCTACTTCTTTGGCAAGTTTTAATGCCAAATCAAACGCAGCCGGATCTTCTGGATTTGGATATGCTACTGTTGGAAAATCTCCATTTGGCTCAGCTTGTTCTTTTACAGTATATACTTTTGAAAAACCTAATTCTTTTAATATTCTTTCTGCAAGCTTCCCTCCTGTTCCATGTAGTGGTGTATAAACTATTTTTAAATTATCTGCCTCTCTTTTTATAATTTCTGGATTTAAAGAAATAGATTTAAGATATTGGATATATTTATTATCTATTCCCTCTCCAATTGTATTATATAGTCCTTTTTCTACGGCTTCTTTTTCTTGAAGTTGTTTTATTTCTGAATAACTTGTTACTGAATTTACTTCCTTTGTTATTTCATCATCTACGGGATAAGATATTTGAGCTCCATCCTCCCAATAAACCTTGTATCCGTTATATTTTGGAGGATTATGACTTGCTGTAATTACTATTCCTGAAACACAATTCAACTTTCTTACTGTATATGATAGCTCTGGTGTTGGTCTTAAAGATTCAAATCTATATGTTTTTATTCCATTTGCATTTAAAATTAAGCAAGCAAGTCTGCTAAATTCTTTTGACATATGTCTTGAATCATATGCTACTGCAACCCCTCTATCTTGTGCATTATTTTTTATAATGTAATTTGCAAGTCCTTGTGTTGCTTTTCCAACTGTATATTTATTCATTCTATTGGTTCCTGCCCCAACTACTCCTCTTAAGCCTGCTGTTCCAAATTCTAGCTCTTTATAAAACCTATCTTTAATTTCTTCCTCATCATTTTTAATTTTTCTTAATTCTTCTTTTGTCTCTTCATCTATTTCATTGCTTTCTAACCATTCATTATATTTTTTTAAATAGTCCATTTTAATTCCTCCTTAATTTTTGATAAATTGAAATTTGTTTGCATTAAATTTATTGTATAATTCTACTGCTGTTTTGGGGCTGTCATTTCCTTCTTTATTTTTTACTGGCGCAAACTCTTCTTCTCTTTTTACTCTAAAGATTAACATATCATCTAACTTATTAAAGGCATCAAATATAAAACTTTCAAATTTATAACTATTTGGTTCTTCTGGTTTTATAATATTTCCACTCTCATCTATATATGTTGCTTTTTTAAATGCGCTGTGATATGGTAGCTTTTCGTTGCCTATTATTTCTAGACCTTTTATATTAAACATATTGCAATTTATGTGAGATTCACCATACACTAAATTATTATTTTCATCTACCGCATTTGCCATTTCTTTAGTTATCTCGGTATATTCTACTACACTTGGTTTTCCATCCTTTTTACAAAATACTCCTACTTTTTCTTCTGGATTTGCTTTAACTAAAGATTTTCCTGCTTCTAATACACCCTTTTCTTTTGAAATTCCTATAAATATTTCATCAACCATTTTTGCAAGAGGATTATCAATTGGTCCAATAAATATCCACTCTACTTTATTTTTCTTCATATCATTTATAACATTGTTTCTAAACATGGCTTCAAAAATTCCTCCATGTCCATCTGCTGCTTCTTTTATAAGTCCTTCTTCATTTACAAGAATTTTACCATTAATGTCTACCATAGGAAGTTCCCCTTGAATAAAAAATACTATTTTTTCTTTTGGATAACCAAAAAAATTATTTTTTTCAAAAAATTCTACAGTTTGTTTATTATTTTCTCTACTTGTCATTATATACCATGGTATAGTTACATTATATTTATTTTTTGCACTTTTTAAATTATCACATAATATTTCAAATAGTGATTTGGCTTTAGGTTCTATATTTAATATATATGTTCCTTTTGGTCCGTCGTGTCCGAAGTCTTGTTCCTTGCCCTCCTGCCATAGTAACTACCGCAAGTTTTCCTTTTTTTATTTCATCTTCTCCTATTTTAAAATACTTTTCTCTTTCTTCTTTTGATAACTTCTCTTTTTCTATATATGAAATAGGTTCAATTGTTTCTACTTCTGGTTTTATTTCTTTTTTTGTTTGTTCATATAATTTATTTATTTGTTCGAAATCTATATTAATAATTTGTCTTAACAAAAATTCTTTTTTTTCATTGTCTAATTTTTCATATTGTGATAATAAATGTTCTTGATTATATTTTTTTAAAATCTTTTTGGCTTTATTATATGATTCTTCTATATTCAAAGTGCTTTACCTCCTTTATTTATTTCAGTTTTATATTATATCAATTTATATATTTCGTCAATAAAATGATATCAATAAAATAAAAAAGCTAAAATAATTAATATTTCAGCCTTTTTATTTTTTAATTCACTTTTTTATAATCTTCAAATATATCCTCTATTTTATGCACGCCTGCAGTATTAATCATGTAATCATGCTCGTCTAAAATTTCTCTTATATTATCATCAAATTCTTCTACTTCATAACAATTTATAATGGTTATTGTTTTATTTTTTATATTTTTTTCTATAAATTTATTTAATATTTTATTTGTTTCAAAAATGTATTTTTTTGAACCGCTTATAATAATATTTATTTCTTTTTCATTCTCTATTGTATTTTTAAGTTTTTTATCTATATCTAAATATTTTTTTATTTTATTGCTTTTCCAATTTATTTTTAAAATTTTTTCTTCTTGTTTATTCATTGTAATATTTTTTACAATTTCTTTTACATTATTGTTCAAATTATATTCCAGAAATGTTTCGATTTTTATTTCATTTTGAATCTGCTCTTTTAAATATGGAAGCATCATTGTAATTAAATGAACACTACTTACATAAAATCCGCATACTCTTTTTATATTATTAAAATCCCCCATTTTCCGTCCTCCCGTAAGTTTTTCTACTGGTAAATTTTACCATTTATTTTAAGTAATGTCAATCTTAATCGTATTCTCAAATTCGACAATGTATATTTTTAAAAATTTGGTTAATACTTTTTTTAAAGAGATTTATTTACAATTTTTTTATTTTTTACAATTGGAGGTTTATTATGATACATTTAAGAAAAATTTCATTTAATTCAATTTTAAAACGTTTTTTCCTAGTTTTATTTTTGTTAATAATATATTCTATTATATGCGCTGTTTCTTATGTTAATGCAGTATCTAGTGACATAGAAAATAGTGTATTTAGATTGCATGTAATTGCAAACAGCGATTCTACTGAAGACCAAAATTTAAAATATATTGTTAGAGATAAAGTTTTAGAATATATAAATTCCATTTCTAGTGGAATGACTTCTAAAGAAGATGTTATAAATCTTGCAAAAAATAATATGGAAGAAATAAAAAAAATTGCTCAAGAAACAGTTTATGAAAATGGATATAATTATTCTGTAAATATAGAAATTGGAAATTTTGCATTTCCAACAAAAACTTATGGAGATATATCTTTTCCCGCGGGCCTTTACGATGCATTAAAAATAGAAATTGGAAATGCCGCAGGGCAAAATTGGTGGTGTGTAATGTTTCCTCCATTATGTTTTGTGGACGTAACATCTGGTGTTGTTCCTGATGAATCAAAAGAAATTATAAAAGGTAATTTATCAGAAGAAGAATATAAATTATTATCAGAAAACACTAATGAAGTAACTTTTAAATTTAAAATTGTGGAAATGTTCCAAAATTTTAGTATGAAATTAGCACAATCTTAAAAAAATATTGTAAAATTCTAAGTTTTATGATAATATTTTTATAATAATTAGAGTGTAGATATACACTCTAATTTTACATAGTAAAATATTCGTAATAATATATGCATCCAATTAAGGGGGATAAAATGGAAAAATTAGTTATTAATGGTGGAAAACCTCTAAAAGGAGAAGTTACAATTAGTGGCGCTAAAAACTCTGCTGTGGCAATACTTCCTGCAACACTTTTAATTAATGGAATATGTACAATAAACAATGTTCCAAATATAGTAGATGTTAAACTTTCCTGCGAAATATTAGAAGGTCTTGGTGCTAAAATAAAATGGATAGATAAAAATAGCATAGAAGTTGATACTACAAATATTACAAGTACAGTTGCCCCTATTGATTTAACTAGGAAATTTCGTGCTTCTTATTATTTAATTGGTTCAATGCTTGGTAGAAAAAAACAAATCGAAGTTGGTCTTCCTGGTCGGTTGTAATTTAGGAGCCAGACCCATTGACCAACACATAAAAGGTTTTGAAGCTCTCGGTGCTAAAGTAGATATTTCCGGAGGTAATGTTAAAGCTTCTGCAAAAAAATTAGTAGGAACAAATATCTATATGGATATAGTTTCAGTAGGTGCAACCATCAACATTATGCTTGCAAGCGTTCTTGCTGAAGGAACTACAACAATTGATAATGCTGCCAAAGAACCACATATTGTTGATTTAGCAAACTTCTTAAATACTATGGGAGCCGATATACGTGGTGCTGGAACTGATATGATTAAAATAAATGGAGTTAAAGAGTTAAAAGGCATGAAAAGTTACTCTGTTGTCCCAGATCAAATAGAAGCAGGTACTTTTATGCTTGCAGCAATTGCTTCTAAAGGTGATTTAGTTATAAAAAATTGTATAACTAAACATCTAGAATGTGTAACAGCTAAAATTTTAGAAATTGGTGGTTCAGTTGAAATGAATGGAGATACTTTAAGAGTATGGACAAAGAAAAGACCAAATAAGGCAATAATAAAGACATTGCCTTATCCAGGCTTCCCTACTGATTTGCAACCTCAAATGGGTGTTGTTCTATCCATTGCAAATGGAACTAGCATAATAAATGAAAGTATATGGGATTCTAGATTTCAATATACTAATGAATTAAATAAAATGGGAGCTCATATTACTGCTCAAGGAAAATCTGCTATATTTGAAGGCGTAGAAAAATTATATGGTGCATCAGTTTATTCTACAGACCTTAGAGCAGGTGCAGCTCTTATTATAGCCGGAATTGTTGCAAATGGTACAACAGAAATATATAATCTTGAGCATATTGATAGAGGTTATGAAAATATAGAAGAAAAATTTAGAAATATAGGAGCAGATATAAAAAGAATTTGCGAATAACTTTAAAACACTAAAACAGAGGATGAATGAAATGTTAAAATACTGTAGTTTATATAGCGGAAGTACTGGAAATAGCTTTCTTGTACAATCTAATAATAGTAATATACTAATTGATGCAGGCGTAAGTTCAAAAAAAATAGTTGATGCGCTTACAAGTTTAAATATTTCTATGGATCAAGTTAACGCAATTTTAGTTACGCATGAACATATTGACCATATTAAAAGTTTAGCTACCATCTCAAAAAAATATAATATACCAGTATATGCAAATCAAAAAACATGGAATGCTTTAGGTGATTTATCAAATAAAATTTCGAATGATAATAAAAAAACATTTAATACTTTTGAAAATTTTAAAGTTGCGGATTTTGAAATTTTTCCGTTTAATACACCTCATGACGCCGCAGAACCTTGTGGATTTAATATTTATAATTCAGGAAAAAAAATAAGTATCGCAACAGACTTAGGATGTGTTACTAAGGAATTATTAGAACATATTAAAAATAGTTCGTCAATTCTATTAGAAGCAAATTATGACCCTAATATATTAAAATGCTCTAGATATCCATTTTTATTAAAACAGAGAATTTCAAGTAATATTGGTCATTTATCTAACAATTCTGCTGGTAAAACTTTATCCTATTTATATAAATTAGGATTAAACCAGGCATTATTAATTCACTTAAGCAAAGAAAATAACTTTCCAGAACTTGCATATGAAACAGTACTATCTGAATTTACAGAACATAAAAACATTTCAATTAATGTTGCTCCACGAGATAATCCAAGCAGACTTTTTGAAGTTTGTTAATTTATTTTTTATAGAAAGAGGAACAAAATGTTCCTCTTATTTAGAATAAAAATATTAATTGAATAAAATTTATGGGGGCTGCAGGGAAAGAAAATAAAACTATTTATAATATAGGGCAAATTATATAAATAGGTTTTTTTATTCCCTGCAAGATAAAAAACTTAATTATTACAAATAAAACTAATTATATAGATTAGTTTTTCTTATATATTTATTTTTTTTATTAATCTTTTTAAAAGTATAGTTCTGGTAATTTTTCTGACAGTAAAAAATATTAGAAAAAATAATAAGAACTTAAAAAACATTCTCTCACCTATAAACAAAATTTAAATTGATTAAAAATTAAATTAGTAACTTTAATAACTAAAAAACAAATTTCTATTGAAAATAAAACATATTTTATAATATAAAAGTATAATACTACTTTTTCCAAAAAATGTCAACAAAAAGTTTACGACATAATATTACAAATAATTACAGAACTCAACATGCCTATTAAATCCCCTAATAATGCCGCAACTAAAACAAATCTTATCTTCTTTATTCCTACAACACTAGTATATATTGCAATAGTATAAAATGTTGTTTCTGTAGAACCCATTATAGTAGAAGCTATAAGTCCAAGTTTGCTATCTACACCATACTTACTAATTATATCACTTCCTATTGCAATTGATGCACTTCCTGAAATTGGTCTTAAGATTGCAAGTGGCATGATTTCAACTGGTATATTAAAAAATTGTATTACAGGAGCTAATAATTTTATTAAAAAATCTAATACTCCAGAATACCTTAATGCTCCTATCGCAACAAATAAACCTAAAAGAGTTGGGAAAATTTTAACTACAATTTCTATACCTTCTTTTGCTCCTTCAATAAATGTATCAAATACTTTATTTTTTTCTATTAATCCATATACTAAAATTATTAATATAGTAAATGGAATTGCTAAGTTAGATAGATAATTTATTGCATTCATTTTTTCTCCCTAAAATCTTTTCATTAAAAATTTTGCAGACAAAATTGCAGTAGAAGCTGCCAAAATTGTTGATATCCAAACCGGTATCATTATTGCACTCGGGTTTGAAGAATTAAACGAACTTCTTATCGCAATAACAGTAGTCGGAATTAGTTGAATTGATGCAGTATTTAAAACTATAAACATGGCCATAGAATTAGAAAGTTTATCTTTTTCTTTATTTTGTTTTTGCATAGATTTCATTGCTTTGAGCCCCAATGGTGTTGCTGCGTTTCCAAGTCCCATTATATTTGCAATTATGTTCATAGTTATTTCTTTGTGAACTTTATCTTCTCTTTTTATATCAGGAAATATTCTTTTCATTATTGGATTTAAAATTTTAGTTAGATGTTTTATTATTTTTGTTCTAGAGGCTATTTGCATTATTCCGTTCCATAAGCAAACTGTACCAAGTAATGATATTGCAAGTTCCATTGCACTTTTTGTTGACTCAAATATAGAATTATTTACTTCCGCTACTCTGCCATTAAAAATGGCATACAAAAATGAAATTATTATAAATACCGGCCATATAATATTTAACATATTATTCTCCTATCTTTTTTAATAATATTCATTTATTTGGTTATTATGAATAGATAATTTACAAAAAAAGGAAAAGAAATTTGTTGACCTTTTTCGTAATATGTGATATCATGTAATAAAGTCGAAATGTCGAAAAATGTAAAATTAAGGGGGGCTTTGTATGAAATCAACAGGAATTATAAGAAGGGTCGATGAATTAGGTAGAGTTGTTTTACCAATAGAATTGAGAAACAAGTTTGGAATTACTGAAAAAGATCCTATGGAAATATATGTAGATGGATCTTCAATAATTCTAAAAAAATATGAAACAAATTGCATTTTCTGTGGTAGCTCAAAAAAATTAGTTGATTATCAAGGAAAATTAATTTGCGAAAAATGTGCAGAAAAAATTTCTAAATTAAAAGCTGAATAATTTTAAATAAATAAAAAAGAACACCTGATTTAAAATTAGATGTTCTTTTTTTATTAAATTTAATCTTCTAAGGCACCAAATAATTCGTCGAATTTTGCTTCTAATTCCTTTTGTACATCGTATGATAATAATTCTTCGTCATTATTTATTTTTTCGTCATTTAATTCATTCTCTTCTAAAGGCAAACCTGGTGCTTGCTCTTCTTTTTTATTTTCCTCGAATAAATCATCTAAGCTTTCTATTTTTGTATTTTCTTTTTTCTCCTCTGTTTCTTCAACATAAGGATTATATGGATTATATTTTCTCCATTTTCCTCTATTTATAGGTTCTATATCATTATGGCTACATGCATAGTGGTTTACTAGTTTTAAAGTATTATATTTAAAATAATAATATTTTTGTGCCTTAATTGGTTTTACTCCTTTTTCAAATATAATACACATGTCATTATCTAATCTTCTTAATTCATCAGGTGTCATAAGTGCTCTTGCCATGATTTGGTCTGATTTATTATATCCTTGCCTCCACATATTCTTATCTTTGCTTACAGACCAACTATCCCTATTTATTGTTTTTTCTCCTAATTCTTTAGAGAAATATTCAACTGTTTTTTGAGAGTTACTTCCTAAAAATAATGTTGTATCACAATTACCTATAATTGTTTCATGTGATTTTTCATAAACTGCTTCTAATTGGTCTAAATTTTGCAAAATAACACTAAATGAAATTTTTCTGCTTCTCGATGTAGATATTTTTTTATCAAAATCTGGTATTCTACCAATATTTGCAAACTCGTCTAATATAAAATATGTAGGCTGTGGAAGTGCTCCACCATTTAAATCTGCAAAATCATATAATCTTTGTATCATTTGAGAGAAAAATATTGTAAGTAAAAAATCATATGCTGCGTGCGTGTCAGAAGAAATTACATATACTGCAGTTTTTCTTTTTCCTATATCTTCAAAATTAATTGTATTGGTAGAAGTTAGTTCTGCAATCTCCTTTGAATCAAATTTTCCAAGCTTTGATTGAAGAGAAGATAATATAGAACTGTATGTTTTCTCTGGAGCTATTTCTATAGATTTATAGAACATTCTTGCTGGATGGTCATATGGTAATTGATTCATAAGTTCTGTTAATAAGTTTCCTGCTCCACTATTATTTGCAGCTCTAACTAATTCTGCACAACTAGCTAAATTTTGTTCTTCTTCTGGTCTTGTTGCAAGTAAGTAATATATTAATGCTTTTAAAAGCATTTCTGCCATATCATCCCAATATGGATCTGCCTGATTTTGTACTGCAGTTTGTCCTTTTACTATTGTATTTGCTATAACATCAACATCTATTTCATTTTGTATATGCATTAATGGATTATATCCATCACTATTTTGCGGATTTACTAAATTAAATATTTTTATATCATATCCTTGTGCTCTTAAATATCCAGCCGTTTTGTCATATAATTCACCTTTTGGATCAGTAAATACATATGAGCCTAAAAGCTGATAAGCATTTGGAATAACATATGATGCAGATTTACCGTGAACCTGATCCGTCCTACAACAAGAACGTTTGTGTTTCCTCTCTTGTCAACTGGCAAATAATGATTTTCTGCAAGTAGTATTCCTTTTTTCTTACTAAGCACACTATATTGCTCTCCAGATGCCCAATCACTTGACCCATGTTCTATATCTGTATATTCGTTTTTAGGCATAGATTTTACAAATCCAACTGCTCCGAAAAATAGTAATATAATTGTAAAATATCCTTCTACCTTCCAAAATGTTGACATATATTGTGGATTAAATATTTTGCCTAGGTTATTTCCAACATCAGTTATTGCAGAAAACATATTTTCTATAAATTCGCCAAAATCTTTTGCTTCCACTATACTAACTGTTATAGGCGAAACTAATACTATGGATAATAATATCCATAGTACTACAATTACTATTAATACATTTTTACTTTTCTTTAAGGTATTTTCTATTTTATAATTCATATCTTTTCACCTTTTCATTCGTATAAATAATTATCTACCTTCATCAGTTCTACTAGCATTCTTTTCTTTTTTAGAATTTCCTCCTGGTAAAGCTTTTATTTCTATTCCATTTTCCTTAGTTGGATTTTTTGCTTCGTATGTAATTGTTTCTTCAGGCGGCCAATTAATATTCATTACATTTCCTCCTCTATTCTGTAAATGTAGGTGTTCCTCCTACTAATTTAAATCCTTCATCGTTTATATCTCTTATTTCAAATGCAAAATAAGTTTTAAATGGTTTTAGTTTGCATTTTCCTTTAACTTCATTAGTTTTTTCATCAAAATATAAAACAGGTTTTACTTCTTCTGTTGTTTCTGGATCAATAATTGAAATTGGTCTTTGTAAGTTTGGTGTATATTCAACCTCTTTATATTCTGTTTCTTCTTCGTTGTACAATGTTTTAAATTTAAAAGGCATAGGTTTTTTTGAAATTATAACTTTATCTCCTTCTAAAATTCCATTATTAATAACTACTTTTTCTTTTCCAAAGGAAAGTATTGCTAATTTATTTCCTTGTGGGTCTGGGTTGTCTACATAAAATGTTTTTTTCTTTTTATCCCCTATTAATTCCTCTGTATAGTCCAATCTTTCTACCGTGAATTTAGGAGCATTTTTAGCAATTTCTTTATCCGTTTTATTAATTTGATAAATTACTGTGTTTACATTTTGTGGATCCGTTATACTAAAGTGTTTTCCTTGTATAATATCATCCATGCTTTATTTAGCACCCCATTTCTACATATATTAATGTATTTTGTCGTTCGTATAATTACTATTTAATTATACAATACTATACCTTATATGTCAACATTTTTCTCTAATTATGTGAACCTGCACTCCTTGGGTTAAAATTAGATATATTTTTTAATTTTTCAAACAACTCTTTTTCATCTTCACTTAATTTTTTGGGTACGACAGTTTTTACTTCTGCTATTAAATCTCCTCTTCCACCTCTGCCATCTTTGTAACCCTTCTGTGGAATTTTTACTATTTCTCCACTTTGTATACCTGGTGGAACATATAAAGAAACAGTGTCGTCTATTGAATCTATGTTTACTCTTTTCCCAAGCGCAGCTTCCCAAGGTGCTAAATACAAATCCGTTAAAATATCATACCCTTCTAACTTAAATTTATTATTGTTTTGTATGTTTATTTTTATAAACATATCTCCATTCTTCCCACCATTAGATCCTTTTTTTCCTTGGCCCAGTAATCTTATTTTTTCACCATTTCTTATTCCTTCTGGAATTTTTACTGAAAATGTTTTCATTTTACCGTTCTACTGTTCTTAAAGAAATTTTCTTTTCTACTCCATAATATGCATCTTCTATTCCAACACTGATTTCGGTTTCTATATTTTCTCCCTTTATTGGGTTTTTCTTTTTTACTCTAATTGTTTCCTCTGACTGATTTTCTGAACCACCAAAAAACATATTAAAAAAGTCACTAAATACAGATTCTTTGCTTCTCCTACTCTCTTCATAATTTTGTTTGTTTTGTTTTTTTCCTACATGAGTATTCCACATTCTATCGTATTTTCTTTTTGAACTAGGTGTTGATAGAACTCTATATGCTTCATTTATATCCTTAAATCGTTCCTCTGTTTTTTCATCTCCATTATTTACATCTGGATGATATTTTTTTGCCTGTTCACGAAAAGCTATTTTTATTTCTTCCGAACTCACTTTGCTTGTTTCTAACCCTAATATTTTGTAATAATCTTTAAAAATCATTTCAACATCCTCCAATAGCTTTGGCATTACCGCAATTATATCATACAAGCATACTTTTGTGAATATATGGTTTATAACTTTTTTTGTTTTTTTATTGATTTTTTTGTATTATTTGAATATAATCACTATAGGTTTTAGTCATTTTGCAGGAAACATAAATTTTAATTATATAAAGCTTTTAGCTTGGAGATGGAGGGGCTTATGCGTAAAGGAATTCGCTCAGAAGATGATTATGAATATAAAATAATAGCTGTTGATGACGAAGCTGGTATTTTAGATTCTTTAAAAGTTTTTCTTAACAAGGCTGGATATGGCTTTGTAGGTATTACAAACCCATTAGATGCAATAGAAAGAGTAAAAACCGAGCACTTTGATTTAATGCTATTAGATTTTATTATGACACCTATTCATGGTGATAAAGTAGTTGAAGAGATACGTAAATTTAATAAAGATTTATATATATTGTTGCTTACTGGTCATAAGGACTTAGCACCTCCTTTAGATACAATCAGAAGACTTGATATTCAAGGATATTGTGAAAAAAGTGATAAATTTGATCAACTCCTTTTGCTTGTCGAGTCAGGAATAAAAGCAATTTCTCAAATGAATTTAATAAGAGAAATAAATACGAAACTTAAAGACGCTTACGACAAAATCGAAAAAGCATATTTAGAAACTATACAAGTTTTGCGCTATACAGTTGAAGCAAAAGATACATATACTAGAGGACATTCAGATAGAGTTTCGGAATATTCTGTGCTTCTTGGTAAAAAATTAAATTTATCCGAGCAAGATATTAATACATTAAGAGTTGGAGGTTTATTTCATGATATTGGTAAAATAGGAGTTCCCGACAGTATATTACTAAAAGAAAGCAAACTTACTGATGACGAGTATTCTGAAATTAAAAACCATCCTTCAATAGGTGCACATATTTTATCAAACGCTACAACTTTTCAAAATGTAATACCAATTGTAAAACATCATCATGAAAGATACGATGGAACTGGCTACCCAGGCAAACTAAAAGGAGAAGATATTCCTTATCTTGCTAGAATTGCTGCAGTTGCAGATGCTTTTGATGCAATGACTTCTAAGCGTACTTATAGAGATTCTCTTCCATTAGAAATTGTAAAACAGGAAATTGAAAAGTGTAAGGGATCACAATTTGACCCTAATTGTGCTGACGCATTTTTAGATATATTGAATAATCATTATGATGAAATAAAAGAAATACAAGAAAAATACAAATCTATATAAGGATAATTTATTATAAATAAACGCAATCCAAGTTAGCGTAATTAACAATAAAAGAAAACAATCTCCGCATAGAGATTGTTTTCTTATTTTCTTTTAACTCTTCACTAAAAAGATAAATCTTTTTTATTCAATTCCTAAATATTCATTATATGTGCATTCTCTATCTATTACTTTATCTTTTCTTAAATCAATAATTCTATCTGCTACTGTCTCAGTTAATTGATGATCATGTGAAGTAAATAAAATATTTCCTTTAAATTTTTTCATTCCTTCATTTAATGCTGTTATGCTTTCCATATCCAAATGATTTGTTGGCTCATCAAATATTAGGAAGTTTGCTCCTGAAAGCATAAGTTTAGATAAAACACATCTTACTTTTTCTCCACCAGATAAAACTTTTACATTTTTTAATGCTTCATCTCCAGAAAATAGCATTCTTCCTAAAAATCCTCTTACATATGTTTCATCTGGATCCTTAGAATATTTTCTTAACCAGTCTACTAATATTTCATCATTTTCAAAAAGATACGAATTATCTTTTGGGAAATAATCTTTTGTTATTGTTTGTCCCCAAGTTACTTCCCCTGAATCAGGTTCTACTTCTCCTGCAATTATTTGGAATAATAAAGTGGTTGCATTCTCATTGTCAGATATAAATGCTATTTTATTATTTGCCTTTACTGAAAATGATATATTTTTTAATACTTCTTCTCCATTAATTTTTTTACAAATATTATTTACTGTAAGTATTTCTTTTCCGGGTTCTCTATCTGGTTTAAAATCTATGTATGGATATTTTCTATTTGATGCTTTTATTTCTTCTAACTGTATTTTTTCCAAAGATTTTTTTCTTGATGTTGCTTGTTTGGATTTTGAAGCATTAGCACTAAATCTTGCAATGAATTCTTGTAATTCTTTTATTTTTTCTTCTTTCTTTTTATTCTGCTCTTTTGCTTGTTTTAGTGCAAGCTGACTAGATTCGTACCAAAAGTCATAATTACCCGGATAAACTTTTATTTTTCCAAAGTCAACATCTGCAATATGAGTACATACTTTGTTTAAAAAATATCTGTCATGTGATACAACAATTACTGTATTTTCAAAATCTATTAAAAACTCTTGTAACCAATTTATACTTTTTAAATCCAAATCGTTTGTAGGCTCGTCAAGAAGCAAAACATCCGGATTTCCAAATAAGCTTTGTGCAAGTAAAACTTTTACTTTGTCTTTTGCTTCTAGTTCCTTCATTAATTTGTAATGTTCTGTGCTTAAAATTCCTAAATTATTTAAAAGAATAGCTGCATCTGATTCTGCATTCCATCCATCCAATTCTGCAAACCTTTCTTCTAATTTTGCGGCTTTTATTCCATCCTCTTCTGTAAAATCAGGTTTTGCATAAATTTCTTCTTTTTCCTTCATTATTTTGTAAAGTTCGCTATTCCCCATAATCACAGTATCCATTACAGTATATTCTTCGTATGCATAGTGATCCTGTTTTAGAGTAGATATTCTTTCTCCTTTGTCTAAAGAAACTTCTCCTTTGCTTGGTTCTAATTCTCCTGATAGTACTTTTAAAAATGTAGATTTTCCGGCTCCATTTGCTCCTATTAAACCATAACAATTTCCTTTCGAAAATTTTATATTTACATCTTCAAAAAGAACTCTTTTACCAAATCTTACTGTTACTCCAACTGCATTTAACATATTTTCCTCCTATAACATATCTTTTTTCTTTAACCAAATAAATGCAATAACTGATATTAATACTGATATTGCAACTACTATTATAAATCCATGTGGATTATTTGCAAATGGTAACGGCACATTCATTCCCCAAATACTTGCTATTAATGTTGGAAGCGAAAGAACTATTGTTATTGATGCTAAAAGTTTCATTACTCCATTTAAGTTGTTTGATATAATTGATGCATGAGCATCCATTGTACCACTTAAAATATCGCTATATATTTTGCCCATTTCTATTGCCTGCCTATTTTCGATAATTGCATCTTCTAGTATTTCATCATCTTCTTCATATGATTTAAGTACTTTCCCTCTTGCCATTTTCTCCATCACTAATTCATTTGCCTTCAAAGATGTTGTAATATATACTAAGCTGTTTTGATAATCTAACAATTGAATTAATTCTTTGTTTCTCATAGATTTTTGTAAAGCTACAACTGTATTTTCTGCCTCTTTATTTATTTTCTTTAAATCATTTAAATAATATGATGCGTTTAAGTATAAGATTTGCAAAAGAAGTCTTGTTTTTTTGTATGTATACATTTCTTTTACTCTTCCTTTTTCAAAAGTATCTATTATTCTATTTTTTCTTAAGCAAACTGATATAAAGTATTCATCTCTTACTACAATTAGTCCAAGTGGCATTGTGGAATATGATTTTTTCCCTTTTTCATCTTCTATTACTGGAATATCTATTACAAATAAAGTCATATCATCTTCTATATCTATTCTGGCTTGTTCTTCGTAATCAAGAGGATATTTTATGAATTCATCATCTATATTTAAGTTTGAACAAACAGTTTGTATCTCTGTCTCTGTTGGATTTATCAAACTTATCCAGGATCCTGGTCTAAACTCTTTTATCTTTTCAAATTTATTAGTTTCCAAGTCCGTTTTATAAATGTTTAGCATAAAATCACCCCTTTTATTCTTTTTTATTGTTTTTTTGCACAACTATTTAACAGTATAACATATTTTTGCTTTTTTGAGTAGTTTTTTAATTAAAGTAATAAAAAAACTTACAAGCAATTAATTACTAGTAAGCTTTGGTGCGCCATCAGAGATTCGAACTCTGGACCTGCCGATTAAGAGTCGGATGCTCTACCAACTGAGCTAATGGCGCTTATTTATTTAAATTACTTTGATATTATAATACCAAAAGCATAGTTTGTCAATATTGGTAACAGCAAGAAATATAGAGGTCCTATATTTTAAGACCTCCATATTCTATTTCTTTTATTAATTATCTTTTTTTACGGTATTTGTATTTTCCTTTACTGTATTTGTGTTATTATTTTTCTTATTTGTCTCTGTTTTATTATTTGTTTTGTCATTTGTTTTTTTATCATCTTTATTATCTTTTTTTGAGTCTGTTTTATTAGATGTATTTGACGTTGATGTCGAAGTTGTTTTTTTAGTTCCTCTTCTTACAATTTTGTCCATTGGATCATATGTGTCTGATGAAAGTACTTCTCTTGATACCTCTGCTCCATTTAATTTTAACACCTTATATGTAATACTTTTACATCCATTCATTCCGTTTTGTTCAACAACTTCTTTTCCTGGTGACAAACTACTATCATTTTTATAAACAACATCAAATGGTGTGTAATTTAATATTGTAGTTACAATATCTACATCATATTCTACATCTTCTTTTACTCCATATATGTCAATTTTTGCAATTCCTCCACCTATAGTTGTTTTTATCATTATCGGGTATTTTCTTGTGTTTTTAAATTTAAAGTCTAAAGATCCATATACAACAGTTGCATCTTTTCCTGCTCCCACGTATCCTGCTAAAAACATATGGTTATGTCTTTCTACAATATCTAAATTGGCATATACAACTGCATCATATAATGTAGAAGATATTTGACATATTCCTCCTGCAAGCGTTTGCACAACTCCTCCTGCTGCATATCCTCCTGCTTCTTTATATCCCGCTTCTGCTGTTCTTTTTCCAACTATTTGGTTATATGAAAATGTTTCACCTGGACTTACTACAACACCATCTAATTTTTCCATAACTAATTTCAAATTTGTTGTTCTTGGAGTATTGCTTGCATCATATCTAGTACTAAAAGAAGAAAGTAAATCTGGAAAAGCTTCTGTTCCTATTTCATTTGTTGTAACATCTGGCTCTGTTATAATTAATTTTATTTCATATTCTTCCTTGTCTTTTTTTAATAATTCTTTTGCTTTATCTACATCAAAATCCACTCCATTTACATGAGGAAAAATTTCAAATGGATCTTTTGTATAATAAGCATCCTTTGGCTCAGTATATACTTCGTCATGTATTTTTTCTATATCAATTGCTTCTGGCTCTGTTAATACTACTTCTAAGTCTATGTTTTCATTTAATGTAGTACCTTCTAAATCATGAATAATATCATTTTTTAATTTATCTTTATTAATTGTATTTCCTTTTTTGCCTTTTGTTATTATTAATGTATCATCTTCGATTGAATAGTTAGGTTCTTTTACTGCATTAGGGATTTTCAAAGCTACCTCTTCTACTATATTGTTAAGTAATTCTTCGTTATATGTGTATTCTAAATTAATAATATTTCCTTTAAACATTGATTTTAAAATGTTAAAATTATTTACAAATATATTGCCATCTCTTCCAATGTTGTATGCTTCTTGAACAGCTTTATTAATATTGTAATTTACTTCAACTTGTGATAATTGAATTTGATATTCAAAATCTTCTGTTTTTAAATTAACATTTTTTGATACTTTTTGCTCTAATTCTTCTGTTAACTTTTGCATAGCTTCTTCTTGTGTTAGTCCGCTTAAATTTAAACTCCCTACATAAACTTTAGAAATAATTTTTGTATTGTTTATATTAAATAGTGCAAAAACTGTACTAAATAAAATTATTAACACCAATGCAACTACCGCACAAATTACCGATATAATTATTCTTTTTCTTTTTTTATCTGAAGCCTTTTTTAACTCTTCAAGCCTTTTTGCTTGTTCTTGTTCTTTTTTATTATCCGATTTTTCTTGTTTTGGTTCTTTCTCCACTTTTTTGTTATCTTTATTGTTTTTTTCTATTACTTCTTTCTTTTTTTCTTCTTTTGCTTGCTTTTTCTCTTTGTTTTCTTTTTCCATTTCTCCTCTCCTTGTTAAAAAAAGTAACTTTTTAGTTTATATTATCATAAAAGGTGTATTTTTACAATAAAGTTTTATAATTATCCATAAATTTCTACATTTAATTTTACTCATATTAAAATATTTATATTACATTTCTTTAAAAAAAGTTTCTGCTATTGATCTACGTAATGCTTTTGCAATTTTTTCCATTACTTCCATTGATGGATTTTTCCTGCTTCCTCTTTCTAAATGGCATAAATAACCTACTGAAACCCCTGACAAATTTGATAATTCTTCCAATGTCATTCCTTTTTCTTCTCTTATTTTTCTTAGTTGATTATTATACATTAAAAGCCCTCCTTTTGTCTAATTAACAACATATTAGCACAAACCTTTTTGACAAGTCAAGTTTTTTTGTAAAATTTGTTAATTTTTTACATTTTTCCTGTTTACTAGTAGACAAATTTTATTTTTTTCTATATAATAATGTTGAATTTAATTTAGTAAGGAGTGCATATTTATGATAGGAGATATGATTGCAAAGGTAAGAGAAGAAAAAGGAATAACTAAAACAGAACTTGCAAGATTAACAGATATAAATATTGGACATTTAACACATATAGAAAAAGGAGAAAGGAATCCAAGTCATAAAGCTTTAAAAAATATATGTCGTGCTTTGGATATACCATATCAACAATTGATGTATACTTATGACAAACAGCTAAGTGAAGAGCAAGAAGAATATGGTTATATAAACCACATTTCATATGACAAAGTACCAGCTGTTAACAAAATAGAAGATTTCATAGATTGCCCATCTAGCCTTCCTGGAGCATCTTTAGCTGTTAAAGTAACTGATGATGCTATGACATCTGCTTTAAAGAAAGGTGATTATGCTTTTGTTGAATTCAATTCTGTACTTAACAATAAAGAAGTTGGTTTATTCAAAGTTGATAATAAAATTTTAATTAGAAGATTCATTATTCGTAAAGGTAAAGTATTATTAAAAGCAGACAATAAAGACATAGAAACAATTGATACAAGTGATTCTGATAATTTCTTAATCATAGGCAAAATATTAAATGTTAAATAATTTAAAATATTTTGTAAAAAATACTTGAATATTATATTTTTTAATACTATAATATCCTTAACTAAAGATAAATAATAAGAGAGGTATAAAATGGAATTAACAAAGAATATATTTTTTAACACAGATAAATTAGTAAAAAACAGTAAAGTTAAAATATCATACACAGGATTATTTTTTGAAAATGGTTCTGAAGAAGTTTATATTCATTATGGTTTTGGATTGTTTTGGGATAACTTAGCTGAAGCAAAAATGGAAAAAACAGAACTTGGTTTCCAAGCTGAAATAGACCTTATTGATAGTGATTCTTTTAACTTCTGTTTTAGAAACGAAAAAAACGAATGGGATAACAATAACTACGAAAACTATATTTTCCCTTTGGAATCTCAAAACACAGATTTAGTTGTAAGTAATATAGACTCTTCTTTAGACAGACCAAATAGATTAAGAAAAGGTTATTTATGGAGTAAAAAAATAAGACTTGCAATTTATAAAATTTTAGTATATGTTCCTAAATTGATTTCTGGAAATTATAAGAAAAAATTATCAAATGATTAAAAAAAATTGTTCTAATATTAGAACAATTTTTTATTTTATTAGATTACATATCCTCCATTTGGTGATATTATTTGTCCCGTTGTAAATTCATCTTCTATTAGCCATTTTACACATCTATAAATATCAATTGGCTTTCCTATTTTATTTAATGGAGTCTCATTTTTTATTTCCTCTTTTATTGCATTATCTAAATTGCTATTCATCTCTGTATCAATCACTCCCGGTGCAATGGCATTTACCCTTATATTTGATAATCCTAGTTCTTTTGCAAGAGCTTTTGTCATACCGTCTATTCCCGCTTTAGAAACCGAATATGCAACTTCGCAAGATGCTCCTACCAATCCCCAAATTGATGAAATATTTATAATACAACCTTGTTTATTATGTATCATATTTGGTAATGTTTCTTGAATAGTATAAAAGACTGAATTTAAATTTGTACTAATCATTTCATTCCAATCATCATCTGTTATATCATTAAACATTTGAAGTTTAGCAATACCTGCATTGTTAATTAATATATCTATATTTTTAAATTTATTTAGAGTATACTTTATCATCTTTTTTACTTCTTCTCTTTTTGATACGTCAGCTTTGTATATTTCAATTTTTATACCTTGTTCTGCTAATTCTTTTTGTATTTGTTTTGCTTGTTTTACAGATTTATTATAATTAAGAACTACATTATATCCTTCTTTAGCCAAGTTTTCTGCTATGCATCTACCTATCCCTCTAGAGCCACCAGTTATTAAAACCGTTTTCATTAATATACACTTCCTTTTCTCCTACTTTTTCTTC
Organism: uncultured Clostridia bacterium; assembly: GCA_944391865.1. Taxonomy (GTDB): domain Bacteria; phylum Bacillota; class Clostridia; order TANB77; family CAG-508; genus CAG-452. The sequence continues at coordinate 14,018 of CALXVD010000013.1, read as the reverse complement.
CATTATTTACATTAGCACCTTTATAAGTACTTGTCAAGGAATGACAATTCGGACAGAGTAGAATTAAGTTTTCTTCTCTGTTATTTCTATAATTTCCATCTATATGTTCAATTTCTAGTGGTATGGTTTTTGTATATTCATTCATTTTACTCCAACCACACCTTGCACATTTATTATTATATTTTTTTAATAAATAATCTTTTATATACATAGAAGTTTGATAATTTCCTCTAACACCATTCTCTTTACCATTTTTCCATTTCTCGATATATTGCTTGTACTCGTATTCTTTTTGACATTTAATTGAACAATATTTATTTCTTTTCGGAATTTGTTTTTCACAATTAATACATTTCAATAAAACCCACCATCTTTTTTGTCAAATTGGCTATGACATTGCTGAAAAAAAAGATGACGTTAGTCATCTTTTTTGGAGCCGCTAGTCAGACTTGAACTGACGACCTACTGATTCATACTACTACAATTTTCATTGCCACATATGTGTTTGTAGTCTGGACTTTCTCTTTGCCATAGCGAATTGCCTTAGGCACACCGTATAAAGTCTCTACACTTAAAAATTTCTTTTCTAGCTCGGGATTGGCATATTTTTTCAAACTTAGCTTTCCCCGAATTAGCGGTGTCCACTTTATATGTTTCCATATAAAGGTGCAAGATGATTCTGAATAAAATATTCATCCTACAAGTCAGTTGCTCTACCAACTGAGCTACAGCGGCATATTTTAGCTGGTGACCCGTACGGGAATCGAACCCATGTCTCCGCCGTGAAAGGGCGGTGTCTTAACCGCTTGACCAACGGGCCTTAAAAATATCCTAAATAAATTTAGGATATTTTTGGTGAGCCATCCGCGACTCGAACGCGGGACAACTTGATTAAAAGTCAAGTGCTCTACCACCTGAGCTAATGGCCCATGAAAATAATCCTAAAAAGAATTATTTAAGCAACTGCTAAGCAACAGTTGCTTAAATATAATACTATATTTTTTTACGTTTGTCAACGTTTTTTTTAATTTTATTAATTTTTTAATTTTATTAATTTTTTTATGAATTTATTTTTTCCATTAATTCATCTACATCTATTCCGTGAACCTCACAAGCTTCTTCTATTGTTTCTTCTTGAGAAGCTGGGCATCCTAGGCAGTGCATTCCTGCATCTAACAATATGCTTGCTTTCTCTGGTGCTATCTTTAGTAAATCCCCTATTTTTGTTGTTTTTTCAATCATTCTAATTCCTCCTAATATAATGTTTGAGAAACAAAATTCCTTAATCATATTTTTTCCCTACTAGATTAAGGGATGTCCCTCATTTTTTAAAAATTTTATCATATTTTTTAAAAAAAGTATAGACAAATTTAAAATAATGTATTATTATGGTAAAAAATGGAAGAGGGGTGAAAATTATTTTAATTCATTGCTTTTTTATATCTTTTATTATTAATTTTTTTATTGTTCTTTATTCATTATATTCTTTTTTAGATATTGTTATATTTCATAATATTCAAGGTTTTAGGTTAAAAATTAAAAAAAATTTATTTGATTAATAAAGGTGATTATATTGCGTTTTATACTCAGAAATATTCTTACGTTTTTGTTTTCTTTTGTATTTTTTTGTTTAATAATTTATATTTTTATTCCTATTTTTAAAGCAAACTCACTAATTTTTCCTTATTGTATTTCTCCTTTTGATATTATAAATACTTATCCAAAAATATGGAAAATTATAAAAATTATTTACTGTATAAATTTATTTATAACTATTTTTTTGATATTAAATTCTTTCTCTATTTTTGTTTTAAAAATGAAGAAAAAGCCTATTAAAAAAATAAAACATATTACTTATCCAAAAAGTAATTTAAATTTGTTTGTTGGTAATAATTCTAATACTAAAGAAAAAGTTTTTATTGATGAAAAAGGATTATTTCAAAACATATTAATTACTGGAACAATAGGTTCTCGGAAAAACTAGTTCAGCCATATACCCTTTCTTAAGTCAATTATTAAAATTCTCAACTCCTAAATTTGGTTTTTTAATTTTAGATGTTAAAGGGAATATGTATAAACAAGTTTTAGAATATGCAAAAGAATATAATAGGTTGTCTGATGTAATTGTAATTGAATTAAATTCTAATATAAAATATAATCCTTTGGATAAACCAAATTTAAAACCAGCTGTTTTAGCAAATAGATTAAAAACTATTTTAGAGCTATTTTCCCCTAATAATTCAGAATCTTATTGGCTTGATAAAGTTCAAGATATAATTACAGAATGTATTAAATTATGTAGGTTATATAACGATGGATATGTTACCTTTACAGAAATTCACAATTTAGTAAATGACGAAAATTATTATAAAAGTAAAATTAATAAGTTGAGAAATTTATTTCAGTCTGGTAATTTATCCAAAGAAGATATTTTTGATTTATATTCTTCTCTTAATTTCTTTGAAAATGAATTTTTGAATTTAGATTTAAGAACAAAGTCAATTTTAAAATCTGAGATTACTAGAATAACCGGTACTTTTATATCTGATTATCAAATTTCTAATACCTTTTGCCCCCCAAAAGAATTTATCAATTTTAGTAGTTTTTCGGAAGTTTTAAATAGCGGAAAAATTGTAGTATTAAATATGAATATTTCTGAATACAAAAATTTATCTAAAATAATTGCAGCTTATCTAAAATTAGACTTTCAATGTGAAGTATTGTCTCAATTGTCAAAATCAGACTTAAATATAAATCCAACTGTATTTATTTGTGATGAATATCACGAATATGTAACAATTTCTGATGCAGATTTTTTTGCTCAAAGCAGGGAATCCAAGTGTATTAATATTGTTGCAACACAAAGCTATTCTTCTTTACTAAATGCTCTATGTAACGAATCTGCTGTAAAAGTAATTGTTCAAAATTTAGTAAATAAACTGTGGCTAAGAACTGATGATTTGTTTACCATTGAAAGTGCTCAGAAACAAATTGGGAGAGAAGATAAAACCAAAATATCTAAAAATATCTCAGAGAACGCAAGTCAAACAAATTATAACTATCTAACCAATTCTTTAAGATCAAAAAATTCTAATTTATCTGAAAGCATTTCAACAATAATACACACTGATTTTATTTATGACACTAATTTTTTTACTCAAGATTTAACTACTTTTACATGCCTTGCTTTTATCTCTGACGGAAATAAAATTTTTCATCCTTGCAAAGTTGATTTAATTCCATATTTTAAAACAAATATCCCAAACAAAGTAAAAAATAAAAATAAAATTATTTAGAAAGGTTGTGAAGAAATGAAAAAGAAAAATTTATTATTTATATTAGTATTATTTTCTATACTCTTTTTAACACTTTATACTAGTTCATATGCTGCATATCCAAAACTAGTTACAACTCTAGTAAGCGGTTTTGAAACGATTAAAACTTGGATAATTAGAATATCTACACCTGCTGCTGCAGTTGCTGTACGGCACAGGAGTTTTTATGAAAAAATTTAGTTTTGGTGATGAAGAAAGAATTAGAATAGGTAAAAAAATTATTAGAGGTAGTTTATTTTCATATGCTTTTATTTTAGCAATTGATTTAATCTTATCTGCAATTGAAGTATTAGTTAAATAAAAAAGAGGTATTAATTTGGAAAATTCTCAAACAAATATTGTAAATATTATTACTCAAACAATAAATAGTTTATTCTCTGGTTTGTTTTCTTCTATAGACAATTCCCTTTACTCTGCCTTAGATGATTTACTTTTTATTAATTCTAATATATTAGATGACACTTATTTAATTAAATTATTTGGAAATAATAGTTCAAATGGAATTATTTTAATATGTAACTCTTTACTTTTGGGAGTAATTTTATATTATTCTTGTGTTTTCATGCTTTCGCATTTTACATTCTCACAAGTCCAGAAACCAGCACATTTTTTATTTAAACTATTTATAACTGCAATTTCAATTAATTTTTCGTACTTTTTTATAGAAATTTTTATAGATTTATTTTCTAATATTTCTCTTGCAATAAGATCTGTTGGAGAAAATATTTATGATGAAAGTATTTGTATTTCCACACTTATACAAAAATTTAATTCAATAATATACTTTGAAGATTCAAATATTAATATTTTTTCTTTAAACGGATTAATAAAAGCCCTTGTTTCAATTGGTTTCTTAAATTTATCTTTATCTTATGGAATTAGATATATTTTGCTTAAAGTTTTTATATTATTTACTCCATTTGCATTTATTTCTTTAATTAATATAAATACTACGTGGATATTTAAAAGTTGGTTTAAATTACTTTGTTCTCTTCTATGTCTTCAGATACTAGTTTCTTTAATACTACTTATTGTATTTTCGGTTAAATTTAATAACTCAGATATTTTTTCTAAAATAATATATATAAGTTCAATTTACTCTCTAATAAAGGCAAATTCCTTTATAAGGGATTTTATGGGTGGTATATCTACAGAAGTAAACTCAGGTTTATCTAATATTAAATCTATTATTTCAAAATAATATTATGGAGGTGTAAAATGAAATTTATTTTTCCTCAAAACTATTCTTTTAAAAATAAATTATTTGGTTTTATAGATTATTCTACAATAGCATTAAACATTATTTGGGATTTATTTGTTTTCTGCATTCTTGACATATTTTCATTTAGTGTTACCGTTAAAATTTCTGCTTTTATTATTTTTTGTTTGCCGTTGTTTTTATTTAGTATTATTGGCTTTAATCATGAAAACTTTATTTACGTACTTTTTTATTTAATAAAATTTATTTTTTGTAAAAAACTTTATTTATATAATTAATTTTTTTTCTTAGTTGTAATAGCCTTTTTTAAATGTTATAATTGTGATACTAAAATAGAGGTGTTGTATTATGAAACTTGAGAAAAAAGATAAATCTATGTTGTTTTCAAAAACAGAAATTCCAGACATTTTTTTTACAGAATATATGAGCGAAGCAAGTGGAGATTTTATTAAAGTATATTTATGTATACTTTTCTTAAGTAAATATGATAAGGATATAAAACTAAATGATTTATCTAAGAGATTAAATATCCCATTAAATATAATACAAGCATCTCTTGCATATTGGGAAGAACATGGGGTTCTTACAAAAAAGGTAAATGGTTATATTTTAAATGATTTGCAAGAAATAGAATTAAATAAACTTTACTCTCCAAATCTTACTCTTTCTGTAGAAGATATTAAAAAGAGCAAAGATAGCAAATATAGGGCAAAAGCTATAGAGTGCATAAATAATATGTATTTTCAGGGTGTTATGTCTCCTACATGGTACAGTGATATAGACTTGTGGTTTAAAAAATATAAATTTGATGAGCAAGTTATGATTTCTTTATTCGATTATTGCTTTAATAAATCCGCTCTTCATAAAAATTATGTAAAAACTGTAGCAGATGCATGGAGTAAAAACAATATAAAAACATATGAGGACTTAGAACTTTATTATCAAAAATTTGAAAAATTAAATAAAATAAAAAAATCAATCGCAAAAAAATTAGGAAGATATTCGCCTTTAACACAATTTGAAGAAGCATATATTGAAAAATGGGTTGTAGAATATAATTATGATTTAAATGTAATTAATATAGCTCTTAAAAAAACTACGTCTAAGGCAAATCCAAGCTTTGATTATCTTGATAAATTAATATCAGATTGGCATGATAGAAATTTAAAAACAGAAACAGACGTAAATAACTTTTTAGCAGAAATAAAACAAAAGAAGAAAAATATAAAGCAATTAGAAAAACAAACAAATTATAATAATTATGAACAGAGAAATTATGATGATTTGGATAATCTGTATGCAAATAAAAAAGTAAATTAATTAAATGAATTGTAATTTGTTTTTGTGATGTGCGAGGTGCGAAGTGTGAGGTGTGCTTCTTAGGGCTAGGCTACGTAAGGCTTACCCTATTTTCACACTTCCCACATCCCACTTCTCACTTCTAATTTTTTAAATTGCAATTTATATAAATAAAAGAAGGTATAAAATGAACAATTCTATATTAAAAGATTTATTAAAAGAATATGAACAAAAAAGATTAAATAATATACGAGATGCAGAAAATCGCAAAAAAGATTTGTATTTATCAAATCCAAAATTACAAGAAATAGATGATAAATTAAACTCTATTTCTATAAATGCTGCTAAAAGTATTTTAAAAAATAATTCAGAAAACACATTAGCAAATCTAAAAGAACAAATAAATAGTTTAAAAAAAGAAAAAAATAGAATATTAAAATCACTTAATATTCCAGAAAATTATTTACTTCCTAAATACGATTGTGAAATTTGCAAGGATACAGGTTATATTTTTGAAAACGGAAAATCTGTAATGTGCAATTGTTTAAAGCAAAAAATATATAATTTAGAATATAACAAAAAAAATATAAATAATATAGAAAATCAAAATTTTGAAAATTTTAATATTAATTTGTTTTCCGATAAAGTTGACGAGAAAAGATATAATTCACCTATTTCTCCAAGAGAAAATATTATAGATATAAAAAATGCTGCTCAAAATTTCATTTTAAATTTTGAAAATTCTGAAACCAAGAATTTAATTTTTTCTGGAGGAACTGGTCTTGGAAAAACTTTTCTTTCAAATTGCATTGTAAATGAATTGCTAAAAAAAGACAAAACTATTATGTACCAAACAGCTCCTGTAATGCTTGATAATTTAATTTCAGATCTATTTGCAAAACCAGAAAACCAAACAGGCATTTCTAAAAATTTGTTATCTGCTGATTTATTAGTAATCGATGATTTAGGTACAGAAACAATGAATAGTATGAAATTTACAGAGCTTTATAAAATAATAAATACTAGACTATTAAATGCAAAAATTAAAACTATTATTTCTACTAATTTAGATTTAAAAGGACTATTTCAAACTTACGACGAGCGTTTGGCTTCAAGATTTATTGGGTACTATGATATATATAGATTTTACGGTGAAGATATTCGATTAAAGAAATAATATAATATTTTATTTTTATATAAAAGAGGATTTCTACATAGGAAATCCTCTTCTTTTAATTTAATTATTACATCTTTTCTGCAATTTGCACTAATATTTTTTCATTATTTATTTCTAGTTCTTTCTCTATAATTGAATTTTCAATTTTATTTGTTTCAAACTTATCAGTTAACGTATCAGCAACTATTTTATCTATATAATTATCTAAAACTTTTCTCATTAAGTTTCCTTCAGTAATTAAGCTTAAATTAATTCTTTGTTCTACTTTTAATCCCGCTTCTTTTCTTAATACTTGTAAGCTTCTTACTAAATCTCTATACATACCTTCAACTATTAAATCTTCATTTAATGTAGTATCTAGTGCAACTGTATATCCACTATCATTTATAACAACTATATGAGATTTTGGCTTCATACTTTTTAAGAATACGTCTTTTTCTAGGCTTCCAAATCCCTCTATTTCTATTTCATGAATTTTTTCATCATTATATTCTGAAACTAATTTTTTCATTTCTTCTTCGCTTAAACTTTCTATTTTACTTTTAAAATTTTGCACTTTTTCTTTTAGAAGTCTTCCCGCAACCTTAAAATTAACCATTAAATATTCGTCATTCAGTATTTTTTCATCATTTATAAATTTTATATTTTTTATATTCAATTCTTCTTTTATTATATTATCAAAATCTTTTAAATCTTTTTCTATATCTTTTTCTGATGAAACATACATAGTTTCTAATGGCTGTCTTACTTTTAATTGTTTCTCATTTCTAAGCATTAATCCAAGTGCTATGATTTTTCTTATCTCTTCTACCTCGTTTAAAATCTCTTCATTATCGTATTTTTCGTTAGCTTCAGGATAATCTGCCAAATGAACTGATATGGCTTCGTTTGGTTCAAAACTTCTTACCATGTTTTGCCATATTTCTTCTGTCATAAATGGTATTATTGGAGCCATAACTTTCGTCATATTCTTTATCGCATTATATAATAAATAATAGACTTGTAATTTATCGCTATCTTCTCCTATTTTCCAGAATCTTTTTCTATTTACTCTTACATAAAAATTTGATATATCATCAACTAAAATTTCAAATTCTTTAACTACATTTTGTGCCTGATAATTGTCCATAGCATTTTTTGCATATCTTAAGAAGTTATTTATTCTTGCTAATAACCATTTATCTGATTTTTGTAGTTTTGACACATCTAATTTATAATCTTTTAAATTTGGCATATCTAGAATTGCATAAGTATTAAAAAATACATATATATTCCAGAAATTAAGTAATTTTCTTCTTGATTCGTCACCCAAATTAAATCCAAATCTAACATCATTATTAACAGGTGCTCCTGCATATAAATATCTTATTGGATCTGCTCCTATTTTTTCTGCCGCTTCATCAAATTTAATCATATATCCAGATTTAGAAAATTTACCTCCATCTTCTTTTACAACTGCGCTATATGTTAAAACAGATTCATAAGGAGCTTTTCCCTCTAATACAACAGACATAAATAGTAGTGAGTAAAACCATAATCTTATTTGCTCTTTCATTTCTGTTACCCATTCTGCAGGGAAATATTCTTTCCAGTATTCTTTATCTGTAAAATACTTCATTGTAGAAAATGGCATAATTCCCGCATCTAACCAACAGTCTCCGACATCTTTTATTCTTTTAACATGTTTTCCACATTTTGGGCATATTATTTCTATTTCATCAATCCATGGTCTATGTAAATCTGGTAAATTATCTACTGCACTTGGATCTACTGCTCTTTCTTTCAACTCTTCTCTTGATCCAACTACAGTTACATGGTTGCATTCTTCGCAAGCATATATTGGAAGTGGTAGTCCATAGAATCTTTTCCTAGATATTGCCCAATTTCCCATATTATTTAGCCAATCTTCCATTCTTTTTCCTGCAAATTCTGGCGTCCACTTAACTTTTCTTGCTGCTTCTATAAGTTCTGGTCTTATTTTATCACTGTCTATATACCATTCTGGAACGGCTTTAAATATAACATCTGTTTTACATCTCCAACATACTGGATAACTATGTTCATGTTCCTCAATCATATATAGTTTATCTCTTTTTTTCAATTCTTCAAAAACATGGTCTGCTACTTCTTTTGTATTATATCCTGTCATAAATCCAAAACCTTCAACAATCACTCCATTGTCATCAACAGGTATTACAACATCTAATCCTTCTCTTTTTCCTAATTCATAGTCTTCTGCACCACATCCAGGAGCAATATGAACAACTCCTGTTCCATCTTCTGAAGATACCTCTTCCCATGCAACAATTCTATGATTTATTTCTTTTTGCTTTTCCATTTCTGGGAAACATGTTTCATATTCTAATCCAACTAATTTATCTCCTTTAAAGCTTTCAACTACTTCTATCTTGTCATCACCTAAAATTTTTAATCCGTTTACTCCCATAATTAAAAATTTATTATCAGATTTTACTTTAACCTTAACATAATCTATTTCTGGATTTACTGCTAGCGCGACATTAGAAGATAGAGTCCATGGTGTTGTTGTCCATACAACTATTTTACTATCTGTTCCAACAATTGGTAATTTAAAGAAAACTGCTTTGTGAACCATTTGTTTATAAGATCCTGCCATCTCATGTTCAGATAGTGATGTCCCACATCTTGGACACCAAGGCATCGGTCTAAATGATTGTTTAATCATTCCCTTCTCGTCACATTTCTTTAAAAAATGCCATATTGATGTAATATTTTCTTCTGTATTTGTATAATATGAATTATCCCAATCCATCCATTGACCTAATCTTTTTGATTGTTCTGTAATAGTTTTAGAAAAATGTTGTACCCTGTCCATGCATTTTCTTGTAAATTTGTCTAATCCATAATTTTCTATATCTTTCTTATCTTTAAATCCTAATTCTTTTTCAACTTCAACTTCTATCCAGAGCCCTTGACCATCGAACCCATTTCTATAATGTGATGTATATCCATTCATTCCTTTATATCTTAAATAAACATCCTTTAAAGTTCTTCCCCAAGCATGATGTATTCCCATTGGATTATTAGCAGTTATTGGGCCATCTAAGAATTTAAATTTTTTACCATTCTTGTTTTTTTCTAATAATTTTTCAAAACACTTTTCCTTTTCCCAAAAGTCCATTATCCTATGTTCCATTTCAATAAAATTAAAATTTGGTTCTACCTTTTTCATAAAAAACCCCTTTCTTTATTTGGTAATACCTATGTTGATCAAACGGCAGATTGCCGCCCTTCTTACAATTATCTATCATTCACTATTTTTATGTGCATTCATAATCCTACAAAAAAATCGCCCTATAAATAGGACGATTTTCACCGTGGTACCACCTAATTTATATAAATTTTATAATTTATACATCTTATTTATCTTTAACGCAGATTTACGACTTAAATTACTGCTGTTTCGTTTAAGCAACTCAAAGGTGATAATAAGTAATTTATTATCTTACTAGAATCTCAGCATAAATCTAGCTCTCTGTTAGTTTTATATTACCTATCTTGTCCTCATCATAGTTTTATATATGTATAAGATATTAACATATTTTTTTTGTTAAATCAAGTATTTTAAGTAAGATTTATTCTTCTTCATTTTCCGTAATTTTCTCTATACTTACAACTTTTCCTTCATTAGTTCTCATTAGAGTAACCCCTTGTGTTGATCTTCCTAGTATGCTTATTTCTGATACATTTATTCTAATAATTGTTCCTGTATCTGTAACTAGCATTACATCATCTGTATCTTCTACTATTCTAATTCCTACTATTTGACCTGTTTTTGGAGTTACCTTATATGTAATTACTCCTTTTCCTCCTCTTGTTTGTACTCTATATTCATCAAGCTCTGTTCTTTTACCAAAGCCATTTTCTGTTATAGCAAGAAGTGTTGCATTACTTCCAGCAATTATTGATTCCATTCCAATTACTTGGTCATCTTTTCCAAGCCTTATTCCTATTACACCTTGTGATACTCTACCCATTGGTCTTACATCTTTTTCATCAAATGTAATTGACATTCCTTCTTTTGTAACTAAAACAATGTTATCTTGCCCATCGGTTAATCTAACATCAATTAATTCGTCATCACCTTTTAATGTTATAGAAAGAAGTCCTGTTTTTCTTGCAGAATTATATTCGCTAAGAGCTGTTTTCTTTATTAATCCATCTCTAGTTGCAAATAATAAGTATTTACCTTCTGCAAAATTTTGAATTGGAATAATTGCAGATATTTTTTCTCCTGCATCTAAGCTAAGTAGATTTACTATTGCTGTTCCTCTAGCAGTTCTTCCTGCCTCTGGAATTTCGTATCCTCTTAGTTTATATAGTTTTCCTTTATTACTAAAGAATAATATTGTATCATGTGTAGAAGCTGTAAATATTTGTTTTACAAAATCATCCTCACGTGTTGCCATACCCATTATTCCTTTTCCGCCTCTTTTTTGGCTTCTATATGTATCTATTGGCATTCTTTTTATATATCCAAAATTAGTCAAAGCAATTACTGTTTGTTCTTCTTTAATTAAATCTTCAACATCTATTTCGCCCTCTGCTGAAACTATTTTTGTTAGTCTTTCGTCTCCAAATTTATCTCTAATTTCTATTAGTTCATCTTTTATAATATTATATACTAGAGTTTCGCTTGATAATACTTCTTTTAAATATGCAATTAATTTCATTAATTCGTTATATTCTTCTTCTATTTTTTCTCTTTGTAAACCAGATAATGTCTTTAATCTCATATCCAAAATTGCTTGAGCTTGTATTTCAGAAAGTCCAAATCTAGCCATTAATCTTTCTTTTGCATCATCATATGCAGCTCTAATTATTGCTATTACTTCGTCTATATTATCTAAAGCAATTTTTAAACCTTCTAATATATGAGCTCTTGCTTCTGCTTTATCTAAATCAAATTTTGTCCTTCTTAAAACAACATCTTTTCTGTGTTCTATATAGCAATCTAAGCATTCTCTTAATGTTAATATTTTAGGCACTCCATTCACCAATGCTAGCATTATTATTCCAAAAGTATCTTGCATTTGAGTATTTTTATATAGTTGATTTAGAACTACTTGTGCATTTGCATCTCTTTTTAATTCTATAACAATTCTTACTTTATCTTTTCTATCAGATTCATCTCTTATTGCAGAAATTCCTTCTAATCTTTTTTCTTTTACTAAATCTGCTATATGTTCAATTAATTTAGCTTTGTTTACTTGATATGGAAGTGAAGAAACGATTATTCTTTGTTTATTTCCGCTCATTTCTTCAATTTCTGCTTCTGCACGTAAAGTTATTTTTCCTCTGCCTTTTGTATATGCTTGTTTTATGCCTTCTCTTCCAAGTATTTGTGCGCCTGTTGGAAAATCTGGTCCTTTTATTATTTTCATTAAATCTTCGTCTGTTACTTCGTCTTCTTCTATAATTTTTATAATACCATTAATTACTTCTGTTAAATTGTGTGGTGGAATATTTGTCGCCATCCCTACTGCTATACCAGATGACCCATTAACAAGAAGTGCTGGTATTTTAGCTGGTAATACCGTTGGTTCTTGCAATCTATCATCAAAGTTTGGCATAAAATCAACAGTATTTTTTTCTATGTCTGTAAGCATGTTTACTGCTATTTTAGACATTCTTGCCTCTGTGTAACGATATGCTGCTGGAGGATCACCATCAACAGATCCAAAGTTTCCATGCCCATCTACCATCATATATCTTAAAGAAAAATCTTGTGCCATTCTAACTAATGCGTCATATACAGATGAATCTCCATGTGGATGATATCTACCTAAAACATCTCCAACAGTTGTAGCACATTTTCTATATGGCTTATCTGGAGTAAATCCATCTTCATACATTGTATATAAAATTCTTCTATGTACTGGTTTCATACCATCTCTAACATCTGGAAGAGCACGAGCTACAATAACACTCATTGCATAGTCAATATATGCTGTTCTCATTTCGTTTTCGATATCTCTACGTATAATGTTTTCTTCTGCCTTGTCCATTATTTTAAACCTCTTTTCATATATTTTTCATCCTTACATATTATATATTAACAAAATTTAATATGCAAGAAAAAAGCACAAAAAAAACATACGGAAATACACATTTTTGGCAATATTAAACTAATTTATTTGCAAGAGATAATTCTTCTTTTGAAAGATTAAAATTATTCCCATTGTTTTTTATTAAATTATGTATGTTTTCTACTTGTCTTGCTTTTTTAATTACATTTTCTAACGGAACAACTTTTTCTAATTCTTTTTCCATTTTTGCATATTCTTTTTCCATACTATCAAAATCTTGATTTTCATAATATCCGTTCCAATTTGATATATATTTATCTATTTTTTCCACTGACTCCATTTGAGATAATAAATTATTTTCTATATTGTTATTTACTGTATTTAATATAGTATCTTTTCCGTTTTTCAATAATATTTGCCGTTGTATTATTTATCAAATCCTTTTCTCTTGCTTTATCTATTCCCCAGTCTAATACATCAGACACAGTATCAATTAAGCCTCCTTTTTTTACAACTTCTCTTACTTGAGAAACATTTTCAAATTTCCCTGTAAAAATACCTAAAACACTTTTTCCAAAATCCACAACATTATCTATTGCTGTTTTTATGCCTTCTTTAAATCCATCTGTTAAAATGCTATCTTTTATTTCTATTACAGAATCTTCTAAAAAATCTGGTAAAATTGCTCTTAATCCTAAATCTATTCCACCATTAATTATTTTTCCTAAATTTGTTTCTAAAAAAGACTTCTGATCATCATATGTAATCTCTTGTGAATTACTATTTTCTAAATTTAAATTATTTTCAATTGCAATTTCACTACCCATATTAAACCTCCTTTTTAATTGTAATTTGTGTGATTAAATTAATTGCAAATATTGTAGGGGTCGCCGCCCTCGGCGACCCGAAAATATTGGTAT
>CALXVD010000012.1 GCA_944391865.1 uncultured Clostridia bacterium | reverse complement strand
TTGGTATGCGGGTCGCCGAGGGCGGCGACCCCTACAATCGTTCCAAAAAATTTGTATTACAAATTACAATTTATTTATTATTTCTAAATATTCTTTTTTTATTTTTTTATCAATTTTTTTTAAATTATTATTTATTATTAAATTATATTTATTGTTTAATTTTATTTTTCCTAAAATATTAAAATCTGAAAATAATATTTTTAAAATATCATTACTAATTGAATTAATATTATATTTATTAAAAACAATATTAATTTTTTCTTTTTTTATTTTCCAATTATTAATATAAATATCTAATAAATTTTTGCTTTTTTTTAATTCTGTTATATTAGGTTCTACTAAAAAAATAATTAAATCTGTTTTTTGTAAAATTTCTTTTGTAAAATCGAAAAAACATTCCGATGTAGTATCAATAATAATTAAATCATAAATATTTGTAAAATTTTCCAACATTTCTTTTGTTTTGTTTTTATTAATCCTATAATTTCCGCCAAAAAGCATATCTGTAACACATAATAAATTTATATTTTTATTTACTTTAATTATTAAATTATTTATATTGTTTTTATCATAATTTTCTATTTTTTTATTACTTTTACTAACTCCAAAATTAGTGTTAATACTTTTATTAAATATATCAAAATCAATTAATAATATTTTTTTATTTTTAATTAATTTTATAAAAATAGAAGAAAAAATACTTTTTCCCACTCCATTTGTTCCAACAATACTTATTATTTTATTTTTATTTAATAAATTATTTTTTATTTTTTTATATTTTATTTTTTTAATTAATTTATTATTTATTATTTTATTTTTAATTGTTTTTTTATTAATTAATTTATTATTTTTTAATTTTAATAAATAATTATTTTTAAATTTATTTTTATTTATTTTTTTATTATTTTTTAAAATTATTTCTTTTATTAATTTTATCTCTTCATTAATTTCATTTTCTTTTATTATTTTATTTTTTTTATTTATTATTTTTATCAATTCATCTATTGTAATTTTATTATTTAAAAATATTTCATATATTCCCTGTGAAAATAAATAATTTTTTAATTCATCATTTTTTTCTTTTAAAATTACAATTATTTCAACATCATTTTTTATAGATTTTATTTTACCTATTAATTCTTTAAAAGTATAATTTCCATCTAATAATTCGCTAATTATTATCAAATCTATTTCCCTATCTTTTTCCAGCATTTCTAATATTCCTTCTTGGTATGAAATATCATTCCCAATAATATTTAATTCCGTTTTTTCTTTTAATTTTTCATTTGTTTTTGGATTTGCAAGTGCAGTTATTATATTCATAATTACCTCTTTTCTTTTTTATTTATTTTAATAAATAAATTATTTTATTATTTTTTAATAATTATGTTTTTTTCGAAATCAGCTACATCTATTTTTGTTAAAATATGTTCTTCTCCAACAAACATTAATGCTTCTCCTCTTTTTAATGATTTTATTTCTATTTTTTCTTTTTCTGATAAATTTGTATATTTATTTAAAATTAAAATATTCTCTTCTTCTAATGAAAAAAATATTTTATTACTTGAATTATTTAAAATACTTTTTCCATATGTTCCTTCTTCTAAACTAAATAAATCTGAAATATCTTGAGTAATTGCAATACTACTTCCTCCATATTTTCTTATAGTTTTAAATATTTTATAAATAAAACTTGCAACATCTTTATTTGAAGTAATACCAATTAATCTCCAAATTTCATCTAAATATATTGCCTTTTTTATTTCTCTATTATTTTTTATTTTATCCCAAAATAAGTCTATAAAAAGATACATACCATATTTTAAATTTTCTTCTCCCAAATCGTATACATCTGCAATAATCAATTTATTATTTAATTCTATATTTGTATAATTATTAAAAAAGTTTAAGGATCCTTTTACAAATGGAATTAACTTAATTTGCATTTTTTTTGTTTTTTTGTCTTTGCCTAACAAATTATATAAATCTTCTAATATTGGCATATCTTTGCTTTCTTTAAATACAGGTCTTATACTAATTTTGTTTTCTTCTGTTTTATATAAGCTATTATCATCAAAGGTTATTTCTTTTTCTTCATAGCACTCAATTATCTTTTCTTCTAATATCGCTTTTTCTTCTTCATTCATTTCTCCAAAAATTAAATTAAAAAATCCTATTAATTTGGAAATTTTAGTTGCTAAATATCCTTTTTCTTCTTCAATTGATTCCTTTCTTATATCTAAAATATTTATATATGTGTTAGAATTTGGACCTATTTTTAATACTGTGCCATTTAAATTCTTAGCTAATTTTTCATATTCTCTTTCTGGATCAATTACATATTGTTCTATTTGCAGTAATCTATATCTTAAAATCATTAATTTAGTAAAAAATGATTTTCCGAGAGCCACTTGTTCCAAAAATGCACATATTCGCATTTTTATATTTTTCTTCGTTATATCTATCTACAAAAACTAATGAATCATTATATATATTTGTACCATAAAAAATTCCATCTTCATCAAATATGCTAGATGAAATAAATGGATATGTAGAAACAAGCCCACTTGTTAAAATATTTCTTCTACTTGCATATTTTACATCATTATGATTTTCCATTATTGGAAGACATGATAAAAATAATTGTTCTTGCCTAAAATTAGCTCTTTTAGTTTTTAGACCATTACTTTCTAATATGCCTTCTAATTTATTTAATAAATATTCTTGTTCTTGCATATTATTAGAAAATGTATTTAAATAAATATATAAATAATAAATATCTTCGTTATTAACTTGTATTTCTCTTCTAATATATTTCGCATCATTATATGTAAATGCAGCAATATCAATATCTTGTTTGTTTTGGTTTCCTTCTTTCAAATCTACACCTACATTTGCAATATGATATGTTAAACTTCTAATTGCTTTATATGAATCGACTTTTTCATAAAAAATTGAAATATTCATATTTAAATTAGAATCTATTATTCTTTTTAAAATTAAATCACTATATTCTCTGTAATAATTAACAATTATTAAACCAGAATAATACATATTATCTATTTCTATGAATTTTGGATTATTTAAATTAATATAAGAAGGAGATATTTTATCTTTCTCAGAAAATTGTCCTTCTATTTGTTTTTTTAAATTATTTTTTAATTTATTTATTATTATCTTCCTTTCTAAATTGAAATTTGTTGTTGTGATGTGTGAGGTGCGAAGTGTGAGGTGTGCTTTTTATGGCTAGGCATTGTTATTTTTACCCTAATTTCTCACTTCCCACATCCCACTTCTCACTTCTCATTCAAATTTCATTTTTTTAAATTTCTAACAAATTTTTTCTAGAATTTAAAAAAGAATATAAAATTTTTATAGTATTTTCCTTATCTGAAATATCTATTACAATATTCCCACATCTTGATAAACATTCTTTAATATTAAAATATTTATCATTTAATTTATCGAAAATTATTTTTTCATTTATTTTCTGTTTTTTATTTTCTGGATTTTCTTTTATTAAGATATAAAAATTTTTAGAAGATGATTTTTTTTCTTTATTTTTATTTTGAATAAAATTAATATAATTTTCTGATAATAATTTTATATTATCTTTTTCTTTTTTATTTTTATTTTTTATTTTGGAAATATGGTTAGATAAATCTTCTTTATTACTTTGAATTAAAATTTGAATATTAAAATTACATGTTTTTAAAAATATTTTATAAGAATTTAAAATTGCCTCTTTTTCTAAATTAGATTTTAAATTAAAATTTATTGGTATTATTTTTAATATCTTTATATATGAATTATTTTTTAATTTTAATACACCGTTTTCTAAAATTTCTTCGATAGGCAACCAATTCTGAACAGAACTGATTTTTTTTATTTTATTTCCTCCTTTCTTTTTTATTATATTACATTTTTTTCCAACAAAAGTCAATGTTTTTTCGTTGACACCTTTCGACAAAATTGGAATTTGTTTTTGTGATGTGTGAGGTGCGAAGTGTGAGGTGTGCTTTTTAAAGATAGGCTACGTAAGGCCTACCCTAATTTCTCACTTCCCACGTCCCACTTCTCACTTCTCATTCAAATTTCATTTTTTTATAAAAATTTCCAGAATTATTTTAAAATTTTAGAACATAATAATATCATAAGGTTTATATTAGTTGAATTAAGAGTAAATTGGGATCTACATTTTAAGGTTTTAATTTATTCGAGCAAAGATGTACTATAGTTCTTTTAGGATTATATTATGTCGGCGACGTAGACTATACCGTTTGTATGTAGGCTATATTTTATTTCTTTTATTTATATATGGTTTAATTATTGGCGATATAGTTGGATTAAGATTATATTAATATCTAGTATCTAATATTTAAAAGTTTTTCTTGATGAATATTAGTAAGGGGTTGTTTATATTCCCTTTGGGATGAATACAGTTTCTTTTGGTGTTTTTATGGTCGAACGAATAATTAAAATATATGGTTTATTGCTTATTTATATAGCAATATATATTAGGTGAAAAAATTATATATTTTAGTTTTAGTTGAAGATTAATATGAGCTTTATGCATAATAGCTCGGAATATTTTCCGAGCTATTAATTATATATCTAAATTTTTAACATACTTTGCATTTTCTTCTATAAACTTTCTTCTAGGTGCAATTTCGTCCCCCATTAAAACAGTAAATATCTCATCTGCTTTTATTGCATCGTCAACAGTTACTTGTACTAATGTTCTTGTTTCTGGATTCATTGTTGTTTCCCAAAGTTGTTCTGGATTCATTTCTCCTAAACCTTTGTATCTTTGTATATTCATTCCATCTCTTCCGAGTTCTTCCAATTTTTCATTTAGTTGCTCATCTGTATAACAATATACATCTTTCATTCCTTTTCTTGATAATTTATAAAGAGGTGGCTGTGCTAAATATACATTTCCGTTTTCAACAAGTGGTCTCATATATCTAAAGAAAAATGTTAATAATAAAGTTCTAATATGTGCACCATCAACATCTGCATCTGCCATTATTATTACTTTTCCATATCTTATTTTTGTAATATCAAAATCATTTCCTATTCCTGCCCCAATTGCAAGTATTACAGGTTGTAATTTATCATTATTATATATTTTATCTGCTCTAGATTTTTCTACATTTAACATTTTCCCCCAAAGAGGTAATATTGCCTGATATTTTCTATCTCTACCTTGTTTTGCACTTCCTCCTGCTGAATCTCCCTCAACAATATATACTTCGCATAAAGAAGCATCTTTTTCACTGCAATCAGCAAGTTTGCCTGGAAGAGTTGTACTATCTAAAACATTTTTTCTTCTTACTAATTCTCTTGCTTTTCTTGCTGCTTCTCTTGCTCTAGATGCACTTATACATTTTTCTAAAATAGCTTTTGCAACACTTGGATTTTCTTCTAAAAATGCTGATAATTCTTCATTCATAACACTTTGAACTGCACCTGTTACTTCACTATTTCCAAGTTTTGTTTTAGTTTGTCCTTCAAATTGTGGTTCTTTTACTTTTACTGATATAACAGCTGTAATTCCTTCTCTTATATCTTCTCCTTGAAGATTAGAATCTTTTTCTTTTAAAATATTATGACTTCTAGCATAATCGTTAAATACTTTTGTTAAAGACCTTTTAAATCCTTCTAAATGTGTTCCTCCTTCTATAGTATTTATGTTATTTACAAATGAATATATGTTTTCAGAATAACTTGTTGTATATTGAATTGCAATTTCTATAGGTATTTCTCCGTTTTTTTCAATATATACTGGTTTTTCGTGTAATTTTTCTTTATTTTTATTTAAATATTCTACAAAAGAATTTAATCCTCCCTCATAGCAAAATTCTGCTTTTTTTGGTGTTTCTTCTCTTTCGTCTGTAATTGTTATTCTAAGACCTTTTGTTAAAAAAGCCATTTCTCTTAATCTATTTTCCAATATTTCATAATCATATTCTAAGGTCTCAAAAATTGTATCATCTGCTAAAAATCTTACTGTTGTTCCTGTTTTATCTGAATCTCCTATTCTTTTTAATGGGTTTACTGTTTTTCCCTTTTCGAATGACATTTTAAATATTCCGCCATCTCTTTGAATTGTAACTTCTGTCCATGTCGATAAAGCATTTACTACTGAAGATCCTACTCCATGTAACCCTCCAGATACTTTATATCCGCTATCTCCACCAAATTTTCCACCTGCATGTAGAACTGTATATACTGTTTCTGCTGCAGAAATTTTTGTTTTAGGATGAATATCAACAGGAATTCCTCTTCCATCATCTTCTACTTTTATTATATTTCCTTTTTCTATTGTAACATTTATATTTTTACAATATCCTGCTAGAGCTTCATCAACACTATTATCTACTATTTCGTATACTAAATGATGAAGTCCTCTTGCAGATACACTTCCTATATACATACCTGGTCTTTTTCTAACTGCCTCTAATCCTTCTAATACTTGAATTTGATCTGCCTTATACTCATGTTCATATTTTTCCATTTTTTACGCTCCTTTTTTCTTAAATGCATTCTATTTTAGCATTTGTAACTTTATATAATTTATATTTTGAATTATTTATCTTAAAACTGTCTGTGCAAGTAATTATAACTTGATTTTCTCTTATATTTTCTATTAATCCTTGAATTCTTTTTTTGTCTAGTTCTGACATAAAATCATCTAAAAGTATGATAGGTCTTTCCCCTATTTCTTCATTTATAACTTCTGCTTCAGCAAGTTTTAATGATATTATACTTGTCCTTTTTTGTCCTTGTGAACCATATATAGATGCTTCATTATTATTTATATAAATTTCAAAATCATCTCTATGTATTCCAATTTGAGTATACCCTTTTTGTATATCACTATTTTGATTTTTTTTCAAATTTTCTAAATAATTATTTCCGTATGTTTGATTTATATTTTAATTTTGTTTCTTCTCCTGTTGTTTTTAAATGTATATCAAACATTTTTTTATTAATTTTTTCTATAAATTCTTTTCTATATTCGTAAATTTTTAGTCCTATTTTTACAATTTGTTCATCCCATATATATAAATTATCTTTTGATTTTCCTTCGTATTTTATTTGTTTTAAATAATAATTTCTTTGCTCTAAAATTTTATTATATTCACTTAGTAAATTAATATATATAGGTCTTAATTGGCTAATCATTATATTTAAAAATCTTCTTCTTTTGCTTGGTTCATTATTTAATATTCCAATATCATCTGGTGTAAATAAAACTATATAATTCTTACCAATTATTTCACTTGTTCTTTTTGAAGGAATATCATTAATAAAAAATTTCTTTTTTTCTTGGATTTCAAATTTAATTTTTACTTCTCTATCTTTTTTTTGACTTATCATTTCAACTTTACTATAATTTTTATTTTTATTAATTAATTCTTTGTCTTTATTTGTTCTAAATGATTTACCTAAACTACAAACAAAAATAGATTCTAAAATATTTGTTTTTCCCTGTGCATTATCACCATATATTATATTTATATTTTTGTCAAATTTTATTTCTTCTTTTTCATAATTTCTAAAATTTTCTAATTTTATCTTTTCAATATACATATTTTAATCCTTTTTTCGTTTGAAAGGCCTTAATCTTCTTTCATTCTAATAGGTAATATCATATATGTATAATTTCTTGCTGTTTCATCAATTGGCTTTATAACACATGGTGAAATATTTGTTCCAAATGAAATAAATATTTCTTCATCATCTATTGCTTTTAAAGCATCTAAGAAATATTTAGGATTAACTCCTATTTCTAAATCTTTTCCTTCTGTTTCTGTATATATTTCTTCTTTTGCATCACCTGTTTGATTTGTACAAGATATTGTTACTTTTCCAACTTCTATTGAAATTTTAACA
This sequence comes from uncultured Clostridia bacterium, assembly GCA_944391865.1. Taxonomy (GTDB): domain Bacteria; phylum Bacillota; class Clostridia; order TANB77; family CAG-508; genus CAG-452. Next base: position 35,010 of record CALXVD010000012.1, on the reverse strand, counting down.
GGATATTTTTTTTCTTTTTCTATGCTAGAAGATGAAATTAAACTTACTCTTTCAAAGCAATTTTGTAAAATATTTTTATTAATTCTTATTCTTGTATCCCAATTATTAGGTATTACACTTGCATAATTTAAAAATTCTCCATCTAACAATCTAGTAACAATTTTACAATTTTCCATTTCAAAAATTGCTTGATTTTTAGAAACTCCTATTTTTATATAATCAAAAGAATCTAATATAATTTTATTTACTTCGTTTAAAGTTTTTCCAGGAATTACAGCTTTAAAATTACTACTTGCACTACTTAAATAATTGCTAACCCAGCCCATTCTAAAACCATCTATTGCAACAACATTTAAACTATTATTTATCACTTCAAATAAACATCCTGTAAAAATTGGTCTATTTTCTTCTGAACTAACAGCAAAAATTGTCTTTCTTATCATACTTTTTAATATTGTTTGATCTGTTTCTATTGAATTTTCAACAACTATTTTAGGAAGTTCTGGAAATTCATCTGGATTCATTGTAGACAATTTATATAATGAACCTTCACATTCAATTACAAGTAAATTATTATTATTTAATTCTATACTTATATCTGTATCAGGAAGTTTTCTAATAATTTCACTAAACATTATGCTATTTACAACTGTATTTCCTTCTTCTTTTACTTCACATTCCATTGTATATTCTATTCCTAATTCTAAATCATAAGATGTTAGTCTTAGTTCATTATTATTTGTTTGTAGAAGTATTCCTTCTAATATAGGCATAGTTGTTCTAGTAGGTACTCCCCTAACTACTGCATTAATTCCTTTTAATAATTTTTCTTTTTCACATATAATTTTCATAATTTTGCTCCTTTAAAAATAATCTCTCTTTTGTATTTGCGTAAGAAAAACTGTTTTTTTTTTTTTATAATATAAATTAATATATATTAGCAATAGTATTAGTATGTCTTGTGGATTATGTGTAAAACTAAGAAATTAGTCTAAATCCGTAGAAAAAAACATGTTAATATAGTTGTGTATAATTTAAAAAGTTATTAACATTATTAAAATAAAATTGTTTAAAAACTATTATTAACAGTTTTTTTATAGTTATCCATAGGTAACCTGAGGATAACCTTCTCCTTTCTTCCGTAAGAAGAGAAAGAATTATTTTTTTAAAATAAATGTTTTACAAACATAATTTTTATAAATTAACAAAATTGCTTTATAAATTAATTATCTTTCGACAAAATTATTTTTTTAACACTATCCACAATTAATTTTGTATTTGATTCAGGATTTTGTTTGATTTCTTGTTCTATTTTTTTGTATCCATGCATTACTGTAGTATGATCTCTTTTTCCAAAAGCTTCTCCTATTTTAGGAAAAGATTCATTTGTAAGAATTCTACAAAGATACATTCCTATTTGCCTAGGAAATGCTATATCATTTGATCTTTGAGAACTTTTTAAATCTTTTATTGTAATATTGAAATATTTACAAATCATTTCTTGAATATATTCAATAGATATTACAGAAGCTTTTTGCCTTATAATATCATTTATTGCTTTTTCAGCCATTTCCATAGTAATAGGTGTATGAGTAAGTGAAGATTGAGCAACTAATTTATTAAATACACCTTCTAATTCCCTAATATTTGAATCTATTTTGGCTGCAATATCAGAAAGTATTTCGTCATCTATAATTAAATGTTTTTCATCTTTCTTTTTTCTAAGAATTGCAAGACGAGTTTCATAATCTGCCATAGAAACATCAGCAATTAATCCCCATTCAAATCTAGATTTTAATCTATCTTCTAGTAATGGAATATCTCTAGGTGGCCTATCGCTTGACAAAACAATTTGTTTTCCACTTTCGTGTAAAGTGTTAAAAGTATGAAAAAATTCTTCTTGAAGTCTTTCTTTTCCAGCTATGAATTGAATATCATCTATTAGTAAAACATCAATGTTTCTGTATTTTTGCCTAAATTTTTCAGTGCTTGCACTTTTTAAAGCATCTATAAACTCATTAGTAAATCTTTCAGAAGTTACATACAAGACTTTTAAGTTTTTGTTATTAAATAATACTTCATTACCTATTGCATGCATAAGATGGGTCTTTCCAAGACCAACTCCACCATATAAAAATAAAGGATTATATGCGGAAGCAGGAGCTTCAGCAACTGCGAGAGATGCAGCATGTGCAAATCTATTATTATCTCCAACAACAAATGTACTGAAACAATATTTAGGATTTAAAGATGTTTCAAAGTAATTGTTATGTACAACTGAAGAATTAATATTCGTATTACTTTCTTGTTTTTCTTCTTTTGTAAGTTCATCTTCACAAATTATGGATAAAGTGCAATTTCTTTGTAAAATTACGGAAAATGTATTCATAATTAAATCATGAAATTTATTATCTGCCATATCTCGTTTAAAAGAATCTTCTGAAACTAAAGTAACGTTATTATCTACAATACTAGCAATTTTCAAGGGTTCTATCCATGTTTTATGTGAAATTTGAGACATTTCATCTTTTAAAAGTTCTTTTGCTTGTTCTAAAATTTGTTGTATATCAGAATTCATTTTTTTGTAAGACCTCCTAGTTATCCACAAAACAATCCACAACTGTTGATAAAAATGGCTAAAAATAAACAAAAACAAAGCATTTTATTTATCAACAGTAAATTATAAAAACGCTAAAAGCCTTATTTCCCTATTGTTTCAATAATAATATCAAAAAAGAAAAAAATTATCAACAATAAATTTAAAAATATTATAAATTGTTTAAAAATCTTGACATTTAATATAATTTTAATATATAATCTTAATACTTATGATTTTGAATAGGAGGTACATAAAAAATGAAAAGAACATATCAACCAAAAAATAGACAAGAAAAAAAAGAACATGGTTTTATGAAAAGAATGAAAACTAAAGCAGGAAGAGATGTTTTAAAGGCAAGACGCGCAAAAGGAAGAAAAAAAATCTCTGCATAAAAGTTATTGTATTAATGAGTGATTAAATTGAAAAAAACAGTAATGTTAAAAAAAAATTATGAATTTAAAAAAGTATTAGAAAATGGAAAATTTTACAGTGGAAAACAAATAAATTTATTTATTTTAAAGAATAAAGAAAAAATTAATCTATTAGGAATAGCCATAAGTAAAAAAGTAGGAAAAAGTGTTTATAGAAATAAAATAAAAAGATTAATAAGAGAAAATTATAGGATAATAGAGAATGATATAAAAGAAGGTTATAGTTTAATATTTCTTTGGAATAAAAAAATTGATAAAAAAGAGGCTGATTTTTATATTATAAAGAAAGATATGGAAAACATATTTAAAAAAGCCAATTTATTTTTGAAAGAACAAGGAGATAAATGAAAAAAATATTAATATTTTTAATAGAGATATATCAAAAGCATATTTCTTTTTTCTTTGAAAGTAAGGGGATAAAATGTAAATTTTATCCTAGCTGTTCAGAATATATGAAACAAGCCGTTACTAAATATGGATTTTTAAAAGGATTTTTTTTAGGAATAAAAAGAATTTTAAGATGCAATCCTTTTTCAAAAGGAGGGTATGATCCAGTAAAATAACGAAGGAGGAAAGTATGGGATCAATTTCTAGTTTATTTGGATATATCTTAAATTTTATATATGAAATAGTTAAAAATTATGGTGTAGCAATAATATTATTTTCAATACTAATAAAAATAATATTATTGCCTTTATCTATTAAACAGCAGAAAACAATGAAAAAATCTGCAAAGATACAAGTAAAAGCTAAAGAAATTAAAGACAAATATAAAAATGATCCAATGAAAATGAACCAAGAGCTAATGGATCTTTATAAAAGAGAAAATATGAGTCCTTTTAGTGGATGCTTAAGTGCTATTCTTCAAATAGTATTATTGTTTGCAATGTTTTATTTAGTAAGAAGTCCATTAACTTATATGAAAAAAATAGATACTACAACCATTGAAAATTACAAAACAGAGATGAGACAAGAACTAGGGGAGAATAGTATTAGTTTGAATTATCCAGAAATAAGTATTTTAAAATATGTTAATAATTATAAATCTCAAGATGATCCCCTTTATATTAATACTAACTTTTTAGGATTAGATTTAAGTAATATACCACAAGAAAATTGGCAGAATCCAACAGTTTATATAATACCAGCATTATATGTAATAACAACAATTGTTTCTATGAAAATAACAACAAATATGAATATTAATAAAAAAGATAAAAAAGAAATTGTTGAATTAAATAAAGAAAAAGAAAAAGATAAAAATAAAGAACCAGATCCAGAAGATATGGCAGCACAGATGAATAAAAGTATGTCATGGTTTATGCCAATTATGTCGGTAAGTATTTCAATAATTGCTCCTCTAGGACTTGCTTTATATTGGTTAGTTAATAATATATTAATGATTTTAGAAAGATTAATATTAAATAAATTTTTAGATTCTGAGGAGGAAAAGCAAAATGGATAAAAAAATAATTTCTCAAGGAAAAACAACAAATGATGCTATAGAAAAGGGATTAAAAGAATTACACGCAACAAAAGATATGGTAGAAATTAAAATTTTAGAAGAAGAAAAAAGGAGTTTTTATAATATACTTGCTCCTAGAATTGTTAAAGTAGAACTAACTTTAAAAGAAGAAAATACAAAAAAGAAAGAAACAAAAAAAGAAAAGAAATATAACGAAAATAGAGAAGAAATAGAAGAAGCAAGCAGTTTTATAAAAGAATTTTTAGATAAATTTTTAAGCAAAAAATTGCAATATGAAGTAAAAATCGAAAATTATGAAATATATGTTGATATAAATGGAGAAGATGTAAACTATTTAATAGGTTATAGAGGAGAGAACATAAATGCAATGCAAACTATTTTATCTTCAATTGCTAACAAAAAAAGTTCTGCAAAAATAAGAGTATATCTAGATGTTGCGGGATATAGAGAAAAGAGAACAAAAACATTAGAAGATTTAGCAGAAAAAATTGCAAGAACAGTAGTAAGAACAAGAAAGCCTGTTACATTAGAGCCAATGACAGCATATGAAAGAAAAATTATACATACAAAATTACAATCACACGATAAAGTAAAAACATTTAGTAAGGGAGAAGAACCATATAGAAAAGTAGTAATTACTTTAAAATAAATTTAAGATAAAAGGCAGGGAGGAAGGCTTCCCTGCTTTTTATAAAAAAGGAGAATAAAAATGTCTACAATTGCTGCAATATCTACCGCACCAGGAATTGGCGGTATAGGAATAATTAGAATGAGTGGAGAAGAATGTTTTGAAATTTTAAATAAAATATTTAAAGCTAAAATTCCACAAGAAATTAATGAAATAAAAGGATATTCAATGAAATATGGAAATATAATAGATCCAGAAACTGATAAAATAATAGATGAAGTTTTAGTATCTTATTTTAAAAAACCAAAAAGTTATACAACCGAAAACATGTGCGAAATAAACTCACATGGTGGAACAGTTGCAGTAAAAACTATATTAGAATTATGTATAAAAAATGGTGCAGAACTTGCAACTCCAGGTGAATTTACTAAAAGGGCATTTTTAAATGGAAGAATGGATTTAAGCCAAGTAGAGGCAGCGATAGATATTATAAATTCAAAAACAGAAAAAGAATTAAGAGCATCTGCAAACCAATTAGATGGAGGACTTTCAAGAGAATTAAAAGAAATAAGAAAAGATATTTTAAATATTTTAGTAGATATAGAGGCTTCTATTGACTATCCTGAATATGATGTGGAAGAGGTAACTGAAAATAAAGCAAAAGAAAGTCTCAAAAAAATTGAAAACAAATTAAAAATTTTAAAACAAACATTTGATAATGGAAAAATTATAAAAGAAGGAGTAAAAGTTGCAATTATAGGAAAACCAAATAGCGGAAAATCATCTTTATTAAATAAATTACTTAAAGAAGAAAGAGCAATTGTTACGGATATAGAAGGAACAACAAGAGATACAATCGAAGAATTCATAAATATTAAAGGAATACCTGTAAAAATAATAGATACAGCGGGAATAAGAAATGCTGATAATAAAGTTGAAGAAATAGGAATAGAAAAATCTAAAAAAGTAGCAGAGGATAGTGACTTAATAATTGCAATGTTTGACAATTCAAAAGAATTATCAAAAGAAGATTTAGAAATATTAGAATTTATAAAAAATAAAAAAGCGATAATATTATTAAACAAAACAGATTTACAAAAAGATAACTTAGAAAAAAAAGAAGAAATAAAAAAATTAGGAAAGAAAATTATAAAAATTTCCTTGGCGTCAGAATCAAATTTAAGCGATTTATATAATGAATTAGACATACTACTTAGGCTAGGACAAATATCGCCAGACAACGGCGTTTTAATAACAAATGTAAGACATAAAGATTTAATAGAAAAAGCATTAAATCATATTGTTGAAGCACAAAAATCTTTAGAAAACCAAATGCCAATAGATATAGTATCTATTAATATTAAAGAAACATTAGAAGACTTGGCAAATATAACTGGAGAAAATGTAACTGAAGATATAATAAAAGAAATATTTTCTAAATTTTGCTTAGGAAAATAAATTGTAATTTGTTTTGTGATGTGTGAGGTGCGAAGTGTGAGGTGTGCTTTTTAGGGCTAGTCTACGTAAGGCTTACCCTAATTTCACACTTCCCACATCTCACTTCTCACTTCTCATTCAAATTACAATTTATCTAATAAAAAAAATTAAAGAAGGAGTAATAAAATGAAATATAATGCAGGAGATTATGATGTAGCAGTAATTGGAGCAGGACATGCAGGATGTGAAGCAGCACTTGCCTGTAGTAGAAAGGGGCATAAAACAGTTTTATTTTCGATAAGTTTAGAATGCGTTGCAAATATGCCATGTAATCCTAATATTGGAGGAACATCAAAAGGACATCTAGTAAGAGAAATAGATGCTTTAGGTGGAGAAATGGGAAAAAATATAGATAAGACATATATTCAATCAAGGATGCTTAATAAATCAAAAGGTCCTGCTGTATATTCTTTAAGAGCACAAGCAGATAGAAAAAAATATGGGCAAGAAATGAAACATACTTTAGAAAAACAAGAAAAATTGTCAATAAAGCAAGCAGAGATAGTAGATATTAAAGTAGAAGATGGTAAAGTTAAAGCCGTAGAAACAAATATTGGTGCAGTATATAATGTTAAAGCTGTAATACTTGCAACAGGAACTTATTTAAAAGGAAAAATATATATAGGTGAGACGAATTTTGAAAGCGGACCGGATGGTGTTTTTCCTGCAAATAAGTTATCTGAATGTTTAAAAAAATTAGGAATAAAGTTAGTAAGATTTAAAACGGGAACGCCTGCAAGAGTAAATAAAAGGACTATAGATTTTTCAAAAATGGAAATCCAAGAAGGAGATGAGGATATTGTTCCATTTTCTTTCGAAGATAAACCAAGAGATATAAAACAAGTTCCATGTTACTTAACTTATACTAATGAAAAAACTCATGAAATAATAAGAAAAAACTTACATAGATCTCCTTTATATGGTGGTCAAATAGAAGGAACAGGGCCTAGATATTGTCCTTCAATAGAAGATAAAGTTGTAAGATTTAGTGATAAAGAAAGACATCAAATATTTATTGAGCCAATGGGAGAAAATACGGAAGAGATGTATGTGCAGGGGATGAGTTCATCTCTTCCAGAAGATGTTCAAATCGCTATGTATAGAACGATTGCTGGTTTAGAACATGTAGAATTTACAAGACCGGCGTATGCAATAGAATATGATTGTATAGATCCTTCACAACTTAAATTATCTTTAGAGCTTAAAAATATAAAAGGAATGTTTATGGCAGGGCAAATAAATGGAACTTCTGGATATGAGGAAGCTGCAGCTCAAGGAATAATTGCAGGAATTAACGCGAGCTTAGAAATAGAAGGAAAAGAGCCTGTAATACTACATAGATCAGATGCATATATTGGGGTTTTAATCGACGATATTGTTACAAAAGGAACAAACGAACCATATAGAATGATGACTTCTAGAGCAGAATATAGACTTTTGCTAAGACAAGACAATGCAGATTTAAGATTAACACCTATTGGATACAAAGTTGGATTAATATCAGAGGATAGGTACAAAAACTTTTTGAAAAAGAAAGAAAGTATAGAGAAAGAAATAGAAAGAATAAAAAAAGTAAATATTAAACCAACAGCAGAGGTAAATAAATTTTTAGAGGAAAATGGATCAACACCAATTAAACATGGAGTTAAATTATATGACCTTTTAAAGAGAAGTGAAATGTCTTATAAAGCATTAGAGAGGTTTGATAAAGATAGGCCAGAACTCACAAGACAGGTATCAGAACAAGTTGAAATACAAGTAAAATACGAAGGTTATATTAAACTTCAACTAGAACAAGTAAAGAAATTTAAAAAACTTGAAACAAAAATGCTTCCAGAAGATATAGATTATAAAAATTTAAGAGGAATAAGTTTAGAGGCAAGACAAAAACTAGACAAATTCAGACCAATTTCAATAGGACAAGCATCTAGAATATCAGGAGTTTCTCCAGCAGATATATCAGTACTTTTAATATACTTAGAACAAAGAAATAGAAAATAAAAATTGAAATTTGTTTTATTAAATTAATTTTAAATCTGTAGGGACGGCAATCTGCCGTCCGAAAAATAGGAGATTAATTGCAAACATTGTAGGGGCGACCATTGGTCGTCCGCCCTTCGAAGAAATTGCTAAAATAAAACATCATCTGTTAAAAACATAAATTTATTCAGCTCCTCGGCTCAATACGTGTTTTAGCAATTCTAGCGTAAAATTGAACGAGCCTCTCGGTCTCCCGCTTCCTCCTTCAATTTTCCTTAAGAATTGCACAAACACTCCAATCACATTCGTCGCTTCTTAAATTGATGTGTTTTAACAGATTTAATAAATAATTAATTATATAATTTTAAGATAAAAAAACACCAAAAAATTCCAATTTATATAATAGAAAGAGAGAAATATATGGAAATAAATGAATTTAAAGAAAAAATGAAGTTTTATTTAAATGAATTAAATATAGAATTAACTGAGTTACAATTAGAACAATTTTATAAATACATGGAAATATTAATAGAGTGGAATAAGGTAATTAATTTAACAGCAATTACGGAGCCAGAAGAAATTATAAAAAAACACTTTATAGATTCATTAACAATATTAGATAAAATTGATAAAAAGAATAGTATCATTGATGTTGGAACAGGAGCTGGATTTCCTGGAATACCAATAAAAATAGCATTTCCAGAAATAAAAGTAGTTCTATTAGATTCTTTAAATAAAAGAGTGAATTTTTTAAATGAAGTAATACAAAAATTAGATTTGAAAAATATAAAAGCAATACACGGTAGAGCAGAAGAATTTGCAAAAAATAAAAATCATAGAGAAAAATATGATATAGCATTAGCAAGAGCGGTAGCACAATTAAACGTTTTAGCCGAATATTTAATTCCGTTTGTAAAAATAGAAGGAAAATGCCTTTGTATGAAAGGTTCAAATTGTGAAGAAGAAATAGTAATAAGTAAAAAAGCAATAGATTTGTTAGGAGGAAAAATTGTTGGTTCAAATAAATTTTTTATCCCGAATACAGATATAAAAAGAAATATTATAGAAATATTTAAAGTAAAAAAAACTCCTATTAGGTATCCAAGAAAACCGGGAACACCTTTAAAAATGCCTCTATAAGCCTGTTCCACAGCTAACAGAAGCCCGGAAACATTGATATATAAAGCTTTTTTATACTGACAGGCAAAATGACTTAAAGGAACAAAAAGCGACAAAAAAATAAAAAAATAAATATAAAATATTATACAAATTCATTGACATATTGATTTTAATTTTATATTATTAATATGTTAATAAATTTGTATTTTTTTTGGAGGGATAATTTTGAGCAAAATAATAGCAGTAGTAAATCAAAAGGGAGGAGTCGGAAAGACTACAACAGCAGTTAATGTAAGCACAATTCTAGCAAAAAAAGGAAAAAAAGTTCTATTAATAGATGAAGATCCACAAGGAAATGCAACTAGTGGACTTGGTATAGATAAAAATGTAGAAAAATCTATTTATGATGTTATTATAAATGGAACAGATATAGAAGAAACAATAATACAAAGTCCAGTAAAGAACCTTTTTGTATGTCCGTCTAATATAAATTTAGCAGGAGCTGAAGTAGAACTTGTTCCAATGATGTCTAGAGAACAAAGATTAAAAGAAAAATTAGAAAAAATAGAAAATGATTTTCATTATATAATAATAGATTGTCCGCCTTCATTAGGATTACTTACAATTAATGCTTTTACTGCAGCTAATTCATTGCTTATTCCAATTCAATGCGAGTATTACGCATTAGAGGGTGTAGGACAACTTATGGATACAGTAAATTTAGTGAAAAAACAACTTAATAAATCACTATACATAGAAGGTGTTGTTTTAACAATGAGTGACGTAAGAACAAATTTATCTAACCAAGTTATAAAAGAAGTAAAAACTTATTTCAAGGATAATGTTTATAAAACAATAATACCAAGAAATGTTAAGTTAAGTGAAGCACCAAGTTATGGAATGCCTATTAGTATATATGCACCAAAATCTAAAGGAGCAAGGTGTTACGAAAAACTAACAAATGAAATAATAAAAAACGGAAGAAGATAAAATAAAAGTAAATAAACAATTAATTATGCCTTATATTACGTAATATACGTAGTTAAGGTGTATATTTGTACTAATTTAGAAAAGGAGATGTGTCATAATGACAAAAAACACAGGTTTAGGTAAAGGCTTGGGTGCCTTATTATCAAATAACATAGTAGAAGAGGAAAAAGTATTAGATGGCGAAGTAATACAGAATTTAAAAATTATAGAAGTTGAACCTAATAGAAATCAACCAAGAAGAAATTTTGACGAAGAGTCAATAGAAGAACTTGCAAATTCTATAAAAGAGTATGGTGTTATTCAACCAATTATAGTAACAAAGCAAAAAGATTATTATCAAATTGTTGCAGGAGAGAGAAGATGGAGAGCATCAAAAAAAGCAGGACTTGCAGAAATTCCAGCAATTGTAAGAGAATACGATAAACAAAAAAATAGCGAAATAGCTCTTATTGAAAATATTCAAAGAGAAGATTTAAACCCAATTGAAAAAGCAACAGCAATTAGAGAGTTATTAGATACATATCATTTGACACAACAACAGTTAGCTGATAGATTAGGAATTAGTAGGAGTGGACTTGCAAATACCGTAAGAGTATTAAATCTAGAACCAAGGGTAATAGAATTAGCAAAAGAAGGAAAACTAACAGAAGGGCATTGTAAAGCTTTGCTTGCTGTTAGTGATCCAGAAAAACAATATCAAGCTGCAATTCATATGATAGAAAGCGGAGATAGCGTAAGAGAAGCAGAAAAACAAATGAGAATAAAGAAAAAAAATACTGCACCAGATAGATATCAACCTATTTATAGAGAGATTGAAACATCTTTTAGGGATTTTTTTGGAACAAAAGTAAAATTAGATGCAAAACAAAGAAGTGGAAAGATTATAATACAATATTCTTCTAATGAAGATTTAGAAAGAATATTAAATTTAATCAAATGAATTGGAATTTGTTTCTGTGATGTGTGAGGTGCGAAGTGCGAGGTGTGCCTTTAGGGTTAGGCTACGTAAGGATTATCCTAATTTCCCACATCCCACTTCTCACTTCGAATTCAATTTCCAATTTTAAAAGGAGGAAACACAAATGATTGAAGATTTTTTAAATTCACAAAATTTCTTATTAGTAATAGCGGGAGTAAATGTATTGTTATTAATTTTATATATTTGTAATTTACTAAAATTAAGGAAAATAAACAAAAATTATAGAATATTTATGAAAAAATTAGGAAATGGAAATAATATAGAAGAAATGCTTAGAAAATATATAAATAAAGTTGAAGAAGTAGAAGAAAAAAATGAAGATATAATAAAATATTGCAAAAAATTAGATAATGATATATCTCTATGCATTAAAAAAATAGGAATGGTAAGATATAGCGCTTTTAAGGATACAGGAAGCGATTTAAGTTTTGCTTTAGCAATGCTTAATGAAAATAATGATGGAGTTTTATTAAACGGAATATATTCAAGAGAAATGTCTAATATATATGCAAAACAAATAATTTCAGGAAAAACAAACAACAAATTATCAGAAGAAGAAAAAGAAGCTCTAGAGATAGCTCTGAATAAGTAGAATAAGAAAAATACCAACAAAAGTTAATATATAAATCTTGACAATTAATAATTTGCATGGTAAACTATTAATTGTCTGTATATGGAGAGGTGGTCGAGTTGGTTTATGGCACCAGTCTTGAAAATTGGCGTAGGTTTGTAGCCTACCGTGGGTTCGAATCCCACCCTCTCCGCCAAATATATATTTAAAGATGAATAGTAATTAATGAATAATTAAAAAATAAAATACTTATATTATTCGTCATTTACTATTCATTATTAATTAAATATGGAGAATTACCCAAGTGGTTGAAGGGGACAGTTTGCTAAACTGTTAGGGTTCGTTAAGGGCCGCGAGGGTTCAAATCCCTCATTCTCCGCCAAAAAGATATAAATTAAATGTTTATGTCTTTTTTATTATATAAAAAATAATTTTTAATCATTTTTATATATTTTGTATTACATCTAAACATTAATATTTCAGATAAAATAAAACAATTTAAGCTTTGACTTTGAACTGAGAGTTTAATATAATTGCCTCGGCTAAAGATTAAATTATTCGGTGGGAGAATGTAACTGCAATCTCCCACAAATTTTTTATTGTATAAAAAATAAGATTATTTAATAAACAAATAATAAATTAATTAAATAAAAATAATTTTAAAAATAAAATATAAATTAAATAAATATTTAAATTAATTAAATAAAGAAATAAAACTGTTTTTAAAAAAATTATTAATAAAATAATTGAATAAAAAATATTATAAAAATAAAATATAAATTAAATAAAAAATAAAACTATTAAATAAAAACGATTATTAATAAATTAATTGAACAAAAAATATTATAAAAACAAAATATAAATTAAATAAAAAATAAAACTATTAAATAAAAACGATTATTAATAAATTAATTGAATAAAAATAATTATAAAAATAAATATATGTTAAATAAATATATTTATATAAATTAAATAAAAAATAAAATTATTTAATAGTAAATAATTAATAGTTAATAAATTAATTAAATAAAAATAAAATTATTTAATAATAAATAATTAATAGTTAAAAAAATAATTAAATAAAAATTATTATTAGAAAAAATAAATAAATAATTATTTTTAATTATTTATAACAATAAAACAAATAAAATATTATAAAAAATTATAAACAAATAATTAAAAAAATAAATTAAATAAGAAATAAATAAAAAATATTATAAAAAAATATAAATTTTAAAATAGTTATGAGAAAAAACAAAGTTTACAATAAACAATACTTATGTAAAATAAAGAAGGAGATAAAAATAAGATTTAAATTTTTTAAAAAAGTTAAAAATGTATTATATAAAAAATTTTAACAATAAACTTTTAGATAAGATCAGATATAAATAAAGAATGAATAAATAAATTTTTTATAAAATGCAATGTTATAAAAAACAACGGATTAAAGGCTCGTATGTATTTTTTGCATGAACCAAAAAGGTATACATAAACAAGAAAAAACTTAAAATCAGAATAATAAAAGTTTATTTAAAAAGTATGCATTAAAATATAAAAGGAAATAATTTACAGAGAAAACTTTCTAAAAATTTAACAAAACAATAAAAACTAGTAAAAAAATACAAAGAAAAGGAAGGTTAACATAAATAAAAAGACGTAAAAAAGAAAAAATAAATTTAGAAAAAATTAAAATAAAAAATAAATAAATAATTATTTTTAATTATTTATAAAAAATAAAATAAATAATTAAAAAATTTATAGAAAAATAAAATAATTTTAAATAAATAATTAAAAAAATAAATTAAATAAGAAATAAATATAAAATATTATAATAAAATTAAACAAATAAAATGTTTTTAAATTTATTTCTAAATTATTTGATGTAAAAAAATAAAATAATCATAAAATAAAAAAATAAAAATAAATATTTATTGGTGATTAAAATATGAATTTAGGATTAGCTTTAGCTCGGAGGAGGAATAAAAGGAGCAGCACATATTGGAGTTTTAAAAGCTTTAGACGAAAAAAAAATAAAAATTAATTATATTTCTGGTGCATCTTCAGGAAGCATAGTTTCATCTCTATATGCAATGGGATATAAACCATTGGAAATACTAGAAATATTCAAAAAATACGCAAAAAAAATTAGATATATTGATGGAAAAAATTTCCTTAAATTAATTTATGGAATTATAGCGAAAAGGAAAATAATTATAAATGGACTAAATAGTGGAGAAATAATTGAAAAATTAATTAATGAAGTTGCAAGTAAAAAAAACATAAAAAATATTAAAGATATAAAAATGCCATTATTAATACCCATGGTGAATGTACAGAATGGAAAAACCTATTTTTTTTATTCTAAAGAAGATAGAGCAAGACTTTCTAATGATATTGTTTATAGCACAAATATAAATATTGGAAAGGCTGTAAGAGCGAGTTGTAGTTATCCATTGGTGTTTTCTCCATGCAAATATAAAGATGTTGAATTTGTTGATGGAGGAATTAGAGAAAATATTCCATGGAAAGGATTAAGAAGATTAGGAGCTGATAAAGTAATAAGTGTAATATTTGAAAAAGAGATATCAGGAAAATGCTGTGATAGTATGATAGATGTTGTAAGTAATTCCATTGAGATTATGTCTCAAGAATTATTGAATTATGAAACAAAAGGGGTAGACTATTTGTTGAAAATGAAAACAAAAAGTACTTCCTTATTAGATATGAATAAAATAGATGAATTGTTTGAAATAGGTTACGAAACGACCAAATCAAAGATTAAAGAAATAGAAAAAATAATTAAATAAAAAATAGTTCTAAAATAAACTTGTCTTTAATATTATTAAACAAAAACAAAAAAGGAGTTTAATTATGAAAAATAAAAAAATAATTATGTATGTTAGCATTATATTAATAGTATTAATAATATTAGGCGTTGGGTATATTGTTTTAAATAAATTAAAAAATAATAAGCAGGAAACTATTTCTGAGGAATACACACCAGAAGCTGAAATAACGGAAGAACAATTAAGGCAAACAGTAATAACATTATATTTTTTAGATTCAGCAAGTTATGAATTGGTGCCAGAAGCAAGAAAAATAGATGTAAAAGAACTTGTAGTTAATCCATATAACTTATTGATTAATTACTTAATAGAAGGACCTAAAAACGAAAAATTGCAAAAATTAATACCTGAAAATACAAAATTAAACAATTCATATATTCAAAATGATATTTTATATTTAGATTTTTCAGAAGAATTAATAAAAGAACAAAATTTAGGATTAGAACAAGAAGAATTAATTATAAAATCAATAGTAAATACGGTAACTGAACTAACAGAAGTAAATAAAGTCTCAATATTAATTAATGGAGAAAAAAATAAAGGATTTCCTGATGGGGAATTAATGTTTGATAAGGTGTTTATAAGAGAATAATTATTTAATAAATTTATAAATTTTAAAAGATTTTATTGCCTTATTAAGATTGCATAAAAAGAATTCTATTTCATTAATAGAATGAAAAATGCAGTCTTTTTTTTGTGAAAAATTAAATTTTTTATCTTTTTTAAAGCAATTATTATCCATTTATACTCCCTTGAATTATAATATCTTATAATATATAATATGAAAAAAGAAAATAATGTTTACGAAAAGGGGTTATAAATATTTTATTAGAAAAAGATGAAAGAATAGATGACTTAGAATATAAAGGATTAAAAATAATTCAAAATAAAAATGGTTTTTGTTTTGGAATAGATAGTATTTTGCTTACTGACTTTGCAAAAGAAATAAAAAAAGAAAGTAAAGTGCTAGATTTAGGAACAGGCACAGGAATAATAAGTATTTTATTATGTGAAAAAACAAGTTTAAAAAAAATAATAGGTGTAGAAATACAAAAAGAAGTATACGAAATGGCAAAAAAATCTATAAAGTTAAATAATTTAGAAAATAAATTTGAAATTATTAATGAAGATATAAAAAACACACCAAATATTTTTTGCAATAATAGTTTTGATGCAATTGTTACTAATCCACCATATAAAAAAATTAATACAGGACTTGTAAATGATAATGAAAAACAATTAATATCCAGACATGAAATAAAATGCAATATAGAAGATATTGCAGAAGTGTCTTCGAAAATGCTAAATAGTAATTGTTCTGTATACATGGTACATAGACCAGATAGACTTGTAGATATAGTACAAGCATTTAAGAAATATAATCTCGAACCTAAAAAAATAAGATTTGTATATCCTAAAGTTGATAAAGAGCCTAATTTAATTTTAATAAAAGCAACTAAAGGGGCAAATTCTTTTTTAAAAGTAGAAAAACCACTTATAATATACAATAAAGATGGATCGTATACAGAAGAAGTATTAAAAATATATAATAAGTAAATTAAACACTAGCGAAATCAAAGGTTTAGACATACGAATGTACTAAAAAAGGAGAGAGCTATGAAGCGGAAAGTTATATTTGGTTGCAACACCAATTGGAAATTTAGATGATATTACTATAAGAGCAATTAAAGTCTTAAATGATGTTGATTTAATTGCGGCAGAAGATACAAGGCATACATTAAAATTATTAAATCATTTAAAAATAAAAAAACCTTTAATTAGCTATTATAAGCAAAACGAAAAAATTAAAAGTAATATATTAATTGATAAAATTTTAAAAGGAGAAAATATAGCAATTGTTTCTGATGCAGGAACTCCTGGAATATCTGATCCAGGAGAAGAAATCGTAAAAGAGGCTATAAAAAATAAGGTAGATATAATTCCAATACCTGGAGCCTGCGCAGCAATTAATGCATTAATTACTTCAGGAATTTCCACTAAAGAATTTTTATTTATAGGCTTTTTACCGGTTAATAAAAAAGAAAAAATAGAAATTTTAGAAGAAATAAAATTATTAAATAAAACAATAATTATTTATGAGGCACCACATAAGCTTATTTCAACTCTTGAAGACATTAAAAATATATTAGGAGATAGAAATATTAGTTTAGCAAAAGAAATAACAAAAATACATGAGGAATTTATAAGAGGGAAAATTTCTGAATGTATATCTAGTCTAAAAGATGTAAAAGGAGAATTTGTTATAGTTATAGAGGGAAGTAATAAAACTAAAAAAGAAGAAAAAGAAGAAATTTTAAGAACATTGACATTAGATGAACATTTTAATTATTATAAAAAACAAAATTTAGAAAAAAAAGAAATTATAAAGAAAATAGCAAAAGATAGAAATACAACCAAAAATGAAATTTATCAATATTTTTTAAATAAATAAAAACCTGTTTTAAATTTAATTAAAACAGGTTTTTATAGTTATAGGGAATTTATCAAATAGACTTTAAAAAGGAAAAAATAATGGCATAATAAATATGCCTCAAAATCAATATTTTTTAATTCATCTTCAAATTCTTCATCAAAATCCTCATCCAAGCCACTTTCTAATAAAAAGAATACCATGTCAAGGAATTCTTCATCTGACATATTTATCCCCATTTAAAATATATTAGATATTTACTAAAAATTAAAATATAAGAGCCTAAACTTAATCAGACTCTTACAGGGCAAAATTTATTCCGCTTTTTTAGATTAAATTATTCAGAATAAGGAATTTCTACGAGAAATGCAGTTCCTTTTCCTTTAGCTGTTGTATAACTTATATTCCCATTAAAATGTGCTTTAATATTAGAATATGACATAAATAGTCCAAGGCCAGTACCGTTTTTTCCTTTTGTTGTAACCATTTCTCTAAATAGCTTATCTTGAACATCTTCTGGTAATCCACCAGCTTGGTCTTCTATTTTAAAAATCAAATTTGAATTTTCTTTATATATATTAAAGTTAATGTTTTCATTTGTTTTTCCCTTAGATTGATATGCTTGGATAGCATTCGAAATAATATTATTAATTACTTGTACTAAACTATTTATATTACCATTTAAACTTAATGAGGTATCGACATCAGCTTGAATATTTAAATTGATTAAAGCATTGTCTAGTTCATGTTTCATTAAAATATTTACGTAATTAATTAATTCTTTAATTGAAAATGAATAAGATGTTTGGTCTGAAAAGTTGACTGCTTGTCCTTTGATGGCTGTTATTACATCAGACATATAAGACAAATGAGTTCTAATTTTTTCTATCCATTCGTTCATATCTTTTGCTATTTCATGATGATCCTCTACGGTTACTTCAGGGTCTCCGACACTAGTATCATATTCATGTATCAAGTCTGACAAACCTTCTGTAGCTCCTGCAATTGACATGATTGGTGTTTTTAAGTTATGAGCAATACCACCAATCATTTGTCCAAGGGATGCTAAACGCTCTTTTTCTATTAGCATTTCCTGATTGTCTTTAATTGTTTGCATATCTATATTATGCTGTGTTATGTCTTTTAAAAGTATAAGTATTCCTAAAAAATTTCCTTTTGAGGTTATACGATTAATTTCAATGTGAAAATCCTTATGTATAGCAGGAAAATGCTCTTCTAAGAGCATAGTTTTGTCTGAGTCTTTTACATCATCTAAAGTCTTTTTTAGTAAGTTAATGTCAATTTTTAAATTGCCATACCCCTTAATTATTTCAAATAAACTTTTGTTTCTTATACTGAACTTATCTAAATTAAATATATTTAAAAATGTTTCATTAAAATCTGTAATAATATTATCCTCATTAATTACAATATATGCGTCAGACATTCTATCAACTATTTTTTGCAAAGCAATAGGAATAGTTTTTAAAAAATCAAATTTTAAAATAGATAAAGCGTAGAAAGCTACTGCAAAAGCAAAAGAGATTGGTGTTGAGTATACGGGAAGCTTTACAATGCCATATGTTTCTAATATATTAACTATTAGCGGTAAAATGGTTCCTGCTACGATTAATAATGACTGTCTAGAAAAGAAACCAGAATTTTTAACTGAGTAATACAATAAAAAAATCATACCTAACCCTAACATAACATATGAATATATTTGATGTATTATTGCATAAGGCCCAAATACAGATTCATATGTATATATAGAATAGCTTTTATATATTAAATGATGATATTCATTTGTTAGAGTAAGAACAATTGTTAAAACAGGAATAATAAATAGTAAAATATATTTTTTACTAAATTTAATTTTTGTTTTTATAAATACTAATCCCAATAAAAATATAAATACAGGCAACAAGCTTTTTCCTATAGTTGCAAAAGCTTCAAAATATATAGAATAATAACTTAAATTGTCAAATATATTATACAATGTTATTTGTAACAACTCTAATATTACCCACCATAATGCTAAAGAAATCATGATGGTAAATATTTTTTTTATTTGCGAATCCTTTTTATATTTTTTTAATAATCGTAGTATAAAAATTAATGTTATAAATGATATAATTAAAAGTAAAAAAATCAAACTTTCCTGCATTTTATCCTCCTAAGTATCCTATACTTCTTAAGTAATTAATATATTTCTTAAAATAATTAATATCAACATTAGGCCAAATAAAACCAATAGATTCTAAATATTTATTTGTAAAATCTGAGTTAAAATCAATATCATAGTAATATTTAAATTCTTTATCTCTGATCCAATCTTGAATAATTCCTAATAAAATATCAATTCTTTTTTTATCATGCCTAATAGTATTGAAAATTTCCATAAATTTTTCCTCAGAAACAACTTCTATATTGATAGATAATTTTTTAAATATTTCTATTAGTGTTTTCATTTGTATAGTATTGTTATTTATAATATGAAATGTAGAGTAAGGAATATTAGTATTTGCAATTTTTAATATTGCATAACTACACATATCTACCTGGGTAAAGTCAAAAGTTAAATTGAGTAAGTAATCTGGTATATATCCTATTTCGATAAAAGATTTTAGCTTGCTAAGTATTGCATTTTCTTCTATATTTTTTTGAAACATTCCGTCTGAGTATCTATTACTGATATTACCAATTCTTAGGCAACTTGCTTTTAGACCATCTAATCTTGCTTTATAAATTAATTCTTCTGCTTTAAATTTTGTACTAATGTATAAATTATTTAAGTTCTGACCAAAATAGAAATCTTTTTCAGAAAAAACTTTAATATTTTCTTTTTTTGCTTTTTGTTTAGTTAAATCCCTCGTTAAGCTCAAAGTAGAACAATGTAAAAGTTTTTTATTGAATTTTTTACAAAAATCGATAATGTTACTTGTACCAGTTACATTAATATTTTCAAAAATATCCTTTTTACCATAATGTTTTACAATTGCTGCTGAGTTTATAACGGTATCTATTTTTTGACCTAGTAAAGAATAATCATTATTTGATAATCCAAACTTTTCTTGTGTTATATCTCCGCTTAAAACTTTTATTCTATTGCCGAACAGTTTATCATATTTATTTTTAAAATAAAAGTTTAATCTTTTAATGAGCCTTTCTTGAGGGTTAATTCCTTCTTTATTTCTAACTATGCAATATACAATTCCACCCTCATTGTCTAAAAAACTAGATAAAATATGAGAACCTAAAAATCCTGTTGCACCAAACAATAATAGATTACCTATTTTGTCAGAGAGAGGTTTATAAAAATTACTTAAATCATTTTTATTTAATAAATCATTTATTTTACTATAATCATAAATTGAATCATTGTCATTTTTCTTTTCTTCATCAAATATATCACTGGTAGTTTTATTTATAATATGAGATGCTAGTTCATGGATTGTTGGAATATCAAATAAAGTTTTGATAGTTATTTGAATATTAAATTTTAAATTTATTAAGCTAATTAATTTTATTGCTAATAATGAATCTCCACCTAATTCAAAAAAGTTTTGATTTGTACCTACAGTATCTATTTCTAATATCTCTTCCCATATTTTTACTAATTCTTCCTCTGTTTTATTCTTTGGAGGTATTATTGATTCTGGAGTGTAAGAAATTTGTGATAATAATTTCTTAGTATCTAATTTTCCATTTATATTTAAAGGTAGACTATCAAAAACTAGGTATTTTGAAGGCACCATATAAAATGGCAGAATTGATTTTAAATAAGTATTTAAACTTTCGATATTTAATTGATTTTTAGCTACTATACAAGCAACTAATATTTTAGTAGAATTATTCTCTGCAACAATTACTGCGCATTCTTTAATTCCTTCAAATTCCAAAATTTTTGTTTCTATTTCCTTTAGTTCAATTCTAAATCCTCTTATTTTTACTTGATTATCTATTCGAGAGACAAACTGTATAATACCATCATCTTCCCAATAACCTAAATCTCCAGTTCTATATAATCTTCCTTCTCCAAATTTATTAGGTATAAATTTTTCTGCTGTTAAACGTTCATTGTTTAAATATCCAATCGCTACACCATCTCCACCAACACATATTTCTCCAGGAACTCTTATTGGTAATAAATTTTGATTTTTATCTAATATGTAGCAAGTAGAATTTGATATCGGCTTACCTATTGGGACGGACCTTTCGTAATGTTTTTCTATTATATGACAACTTGACAAGTCACTGTTTTCGGTTGGACCATATACATTAACTATTTCAACATGTGGACTGTTTTCCCTAAGAATATTTACTGTCTTTGGAAGTACGGCTTCTCCACCAATTAATATTACTCTTGCTTCATCAAATATTTTAGGGTTATATTCTATTAATTTATTAAATAAGGATACAGTTAAATTTATAATGTTAATTTTATTTTCTTTTATATAATTTTCAAAATATTCAAAATCTAATAATTTATCTTTCTGTATAGGATATAAAGGTAATCCATTTAAGAGTGCTCCAAATATTGCAAATATTGATGCATCGAAAACTATTGCAATATTTTGTAATATTCTATCTGTATCTTCAAATTTTATATAATTTGTATTTATTACTAATCTTGTTACACCTCTATGAGGAACGATTACACCTTTAGGTTTTCCTGTAGAACCTGATGTATATATTATATATGCCCCTTCTCCGAGCTGTTATAGAATTTTCTATGTTTGTATTTTCATATTTTTCTAAATTGTTAAAAGGGATTGTACAAATGTTTTTACCTTGCACCATACTTTGATATTTATTGTCAACGATTAACAGCTTAGGTTTACAGTCATCAATAATTAATTCTATTCTTTCTTTAGGATATTCAGTATCCACTGGTACATACATAGCACCTAATTTTAATATAGCAATAATTGATATATACATATCAATGCTTTTATCTGCTAATATAACAACCTTATCATGCGACTTAACGCCTATTTCTTGCATATATCTAGCTAATTGATTTGATTTTTGATTTAATTCTTCATATGTTAATTGACTGCTATCAAATATTATAGCTGGTTTATTAGGATTTATTTCAACTTGATTTTCAAATATCTGTGTAATTGTTTTATATCTAGGATACGATGATTTTGTATTATTAAATTTGTACAAAATTTTGTGTCTTTCTTCTGGTGTAACAATCTCAATGTTCTTTAAATGAATATTATTATTCCCTATGATTTGATTAATTATATGTAAAATTCTAGTATGAAGATAACAAATATCATCAATAGAATATTTATCAGCTAAATAATCATATGCAACAGTAACATTTCCGGTATCATTTATGTCATATAAATGAATATTTATATCATCAGCTATATTACTGTTTGAAACCCATCTGGTTTCATATGGAATGCTTGAACTTTGCTTATTGTTTCTTGCATTTTGATAGGAAACAGCAAACTTATATAAGCTAGGTATAGTATTATCTGTTTTTCTTAAATCTTCTAGTAAATATTGATAAGGGTACTTTTGATGCCTGTAAATTTGTAAAAAGTTTCTAGAAATATTTGTGATAAAATTTTCAAATGTTTTATCATTATCTATGGAAATTTTAAATGGTATTGTACTTATAAACATACCAGTTGTTTGCTTTTCCTTAAAATTACTTCTATTTAAAATTGGAGTTCCTATTACAAATTCATTTAAGCCTGATACTCTAGATAGATAAAGTGAAAATACTCCCATAAAGAAATTAAATATAGAGGCTTTGTTTTTTTTACAAAAATCATTAATTAAAGATATTGTTTCTTTAGGAATAGTAAATTGTTTTCTTTTAGAATTTCGAGAAATTTTATTATCAGAAACAAAAGTTGGTATTGTTGCAATTTCTGGAATGGTAGAAAACATTTCATTCCAAAACAATTTATCCTTTTCAAACTTATTACTATTTAAATATTCATTTTCAGATTCAATATATTCAATATATGAAGGATTTAATTCATTTGATATTTCTATGTTATTAATTATTGAGTTATAAAAATCTATAACTTCATTTACAACTAATCCCATAGTCCAAGCGTCAGAAATTAAATGGTGTATATTTAAAATGAAGCCACCATGACCATCTTTGAATTTAAACATTTTAAAATTAAATAAAAAATTTTCTAAAGTTTCAAATGGGGTATCACACATTTGTCTTTCTAAATTTTTCACATCGTTATCAGAAGAAACTAAAACTGTTTCAATATCAAATTCTTTATAAAAATCGACATATTGTTTTACAATCCCATCTTTTAATATAAATTTTAATCTAAAACTTTCATTTTTCTTTACGAGTAAGTTTATTGCTTCTTTTAAAGAATCAAAATTTACTTTTTGCGAAATAATTGCACAGCCTGTAATATTTTCGATCGACATCCCTTTATAAAACTGCTCTGTTTCCCATATTGATTTTTGGGGATTTGTTAAATCATATAAATTATTATTCATACAATCCACCTTTTCCCATTTTTTAATATATATATATACCGAAAAAACTATTAAATCAATCATCCAGATAAATTGTAACATAAAATACAAACTAATGTAAACAGTTTGTTACAAACTTGCCAGAAACAAACAATTTTCGACAAAATTGTAATTTGTTTTTGTGAGGTGAGAGGTGCGAAGTATGAGGTGTGCTTTTTAGGGTTAGTCTACGTAAGGCTTACCCTAATTTCACACTTCCCACATCCCACTTCTCACATCTCAGATAAATTACAATTTAAAAAGATTAAAATAACAAAAAAAGGAAATGATATTATAAAAGGAGGTATGTATGTTCGAATATAAAAGAAGACCTAGTAAAGTAAAAAAAGTTATCTTAACAGCAATTTTAATAATTGTTGTTACTTTGATAACTATCTTTTTATATGACATGTATATTAATATAGATGTTTATTCAAATGAACAAGTTTCAAATAGTGGGGCTACTAGACTTTCATATAATGAACAAGAAAATCAGGTGCAAAATAATAAATCGGATTCTAATGTACTAGAAAATGTAGTTAAATGTGTTGTGGGCATTTCCAAAATAAAAAATACAGGAAGCTCTATATTTTTGAATAACAGTACAGAAGATTTAGGATTAGGAACAGGAATGATTGTTTCTTCAAAAGGATATATTCTTACAAATTGGCATGTTGCGGGAAATAAATATAGTAGTTGCTATGTAACCTTAGAAAATGGGAGTGTATATAGTGGAACAGTTACATGGGCAGATTCAGATTTAGACTTAGCAATTGTAAAGATTTCAGCAACTAATTTAGAGGTCGTTACATTAGGAGACTCAGATAATATAAAATTAGGAGAACAGACTTATGCTATAGGTAATCCAATAGGAGTTGAATTTCAAAGGACAGTTACTTCCGGGATAATTAGTGGAATTGATAGAACTATAAAAATAGATGATGAAAATGGAACATCATATATGGAAGATTTAATTCAAACAGATGCAACTATTAACCCTGGGAATAGTGGAGGACCGCTTATAAATTCAAAAGGAGAAGTTATTGGAATTAATTCGGTAAAAATTGAGAATGCTGAAGGAATAGGCTTTGCAATACCCATAAACATTGTAAAACCTATAATAGAAAGTTTTAATACTAATGATAGTTTCGAAGAAGCAAATATAGGAATATTTGCATACGATAAAAATGTTATTCCATATCTAAATTCTAGTCTAAAATTTGACTCGGGAATATATGTAGCACAAATAACAAAAAACGGACCAAGTTACAACTCAGGGTTAAAGGAAGGAGACATAATAACAAAAATAGATGACATTGCAATAAATAAAATGAGCGAACTTAGAAGATACATTTACACTAAAAAGGTAGGTGATGAGGTAAAATTAACAATATTAAGAAATAACAGAGAATACAACATACAAATAAAATTAGGAAAAAAAGTGTAAAAATATGCCTCCTCTTGCCAAAAAAAAGAAGAAATGATAAAATTCACATAAGATATAAAAATGGGAGGAGCTTATGAAAATACTTGTAATAAATCATTCTCCACTTATAGGTTCTGGTAGCGGAATATACACAATGAACATTGCAAAATCACTAAAAAAGGCGGGTCAGGATGTAAGAGTAATTACCGCTGCAAACAGTTTAGAGTTTCCAGATATGGAAGGAATAAAGGTGCATCCAATATTTTTTAAGTATAAAGACAATGTAAAAGGGCAAATTGAATTTAATGTACCTTGCTTTGACCAATATCCTACAAGTGATGTAGTTTTTTATAACATGAGCAAAGATCAATTAAAAACATATGAAGAAGAATTTAGAAAAGTATTAGAAGAAGAAATAAAAAATTTTAAACCAGATGTTATACATACTCAGCATATATGGATATGGTCTAGTATTGTAACTGAGTATAATATTCCAACAATTATTACATCACATGGTTCTGATATGATGGGATATGATATGGATAATAGCTTTTATCCATATTGTATTAAAGCAATAAATGGATGTGATAAAATTGTTACAATTTCTAAAAAGAACAATGAGGTTGTACTAGAAAGATTTCCAGAAGCAAAAAATAAAAGTATTACATTAAAAAATGGTTATGATCCTAAAGTGTTTTATCTATGTGATTTAGATAAACAAAAAGTTTTAAAACAATTTGGCATAAATAAAGAATATGATAAAATTGTTTTATTTGCAGGAAGATTAACAGAAAACAAGGGAATAGATGTACTTTTAAAAGCTGCAAAGAGATATGAAAATGGCAAAATATTAACTATAATTGCAGGTGGAGGAGGACTTTTAGAAGAACTAAAAAAACAAGTACAAGAATTAGAATTAAAAGATGTAGTTTTTGTAGGAGATCAAACTCAAGAAAATCTAAACTATCTATATAATATAGCAGATGTTCTTGCTGTGCCATCCAGGGTTGAAGGATTTGGACTAGTTGCAATAGAAGCGCTAGCATGTGGAACTCCAGTAGTAGCAACAAACCAAGGAGGAATGACTGATTTTATAAATGATAAAGTAGGAGCATTAGTTGATGTGGAAGACGATGTAATGTTGGAAGCAGAAATAAAAAAGATACTAAATGGTGAAAGGACCTTTAACAGGTTAGAATTAGCAAATTATGCTAAAAATAACTATTCACAAGAGGCAGTTATAGAAAGCTTGATAGAATTATATAAAAAAGTAATTAATAAATAAAAAGGAGAATAAAATGAAAGATATTATAATTACTAATAATATAAAGTATATAGGAGTAAATGACAAGACTATAGATTTATTTGAAAGCCAATACGTAGTACCTAACGGAATTTCATATAATTCATACTTAATAAAAGATGAAAAAAATGTTGTAATGGATACAGTTGATAGAAGAAAAACAGATGAATGGGTTGAAAATTTGAAAAGAGAATTAAATGGAGAAGAACCGGACTACTTAGTAGTATCACATCTAGAACCAGATCATGCTGGGAATATACAGCTACTTGCAAATACTTATCCTGAAATGAAAATAGTGGGTAATCAAAAAACTTTTGATTTTATTCCTCAATTTTTTGAAATTAAAAATTTAGGAGAAAGAAAAGTAGTTGTAAAAGAAGGAGATACTTTAAATATTGGAAAACACACTCTGCAATTTATTATGGCACCAATGGTACATTGGCCAGAAGTAATGTGCACATACGAACAAAGTGAAAAAATACTATTTACAGCAGATGGATTTGGTAAATTCGGAAGTTTAGATGTAGAAGAAGAATGGGATTGTGAGGCAAGAAGATATTATTTTAACATTGTTGGTAAATATGGAATGCAAGTACAAGCATTGCTAAAGAAAGTAGCAACACTTGATGTAAAAATAATATGTCCTTTACATGGACCAGTATTAAAAGAAAATCTAGGGTATTATATAAATAAATATGATATATGGAGCAGCTACAAGCCAGAAGATGATGGAGTATTTATTGCATATGCATCTATATATGGAAATACAAGAGAAGCGGCAGAAAAAATGAAACAAATTTTAGAAGAAAAGGGTGCAAAAAAAGTAAGCATAACTGACCTTACACGCGATGATATGGCAGAGGCAATAGAAGATGCATTTAGATATGACAAAATAGTTCTTGCTTCTGCAAGCTATAATATGGGAATATTTCCACCTATGGAACAGTTTTTACATCATTTGCAAGGAAAAAATTATCAAAATAGAAAAATAGGAATATTAGAAAATGGTACTTGGGCGCCATCAGCAGCAAAGGGTATGAAGGAAATAATAGCAAAGATGAAAGATATTAGCTTATGTGATACAACAGTTACTATAAAATCAAAAATGAATGATGTAAATATTGAAAGTATGAATAAATTAGCTGACGAGTTGTTAGGATAGGAGGTGAGTAATATGAAATATAGATGTATAGCATGTGGATATATCTATGATGAAAAAGCAGAGGGAGTAAAATTTGCAGATTTAGATGATGACTGGGTATGCCCACTTTGCGGAGTAGGAAAAGATATGTTTGAAGAAGTTCAAGAATAGGAGAGATATAAATGAAAAAAGAAAATACTGTATTTTATAAATGTGATATATGTGGAAACCTTATAGGGTTAATTGATGGAGATATAGACCATATGACATGTTGTGGTCAAAAAATGAAATTATTAAAAGCAAACTCACAAGATGCAACAGAAGAAAAACATGTTCCAGTATATGAAAAAGTTGAAGATGAAATTGTAGTAAAAGTAGGAGAAAAAGACCATCCAATGGAAAAAGATCATTACATTATGTGGGTTGCACAAGTTAGCGATAACCAAACAACAAGAGTAAGACTTTATCCTGAGCAAGGAATTGCAGTAAGATTTAAATATATTCCAGGAGCAACAATATATGCATACTGCAACAAACATGGACTTTGGAAAGCAGAAGTTAAATAGAATAAAAAATGCATAGTAATATTATTTACTGTGCATTTTTTGTATTACAATACTGCTCCTAAGACAAGTATGCCAATATTATCATTATAAATTTCATTAAACTGAGATATTGGAAGCGGATTTTCTCCAATACCTGCTTCTATTGTATATCCAGGTCTTCTATATTCTTGCAGGAACCAATCTTTATATCCTGCAAAGCTAGAATTATAAGGCACATCCGCCAAGCGGTATCCACTAGCATTTGCTAAAGCAACTCCTATTTGCTCTGCTTCTTCTGTAGCATAGTTTTGAAATTGCCAATAAATTTCCTTGCCTTGAGTATGATATGCAAGTATTAATCTAAAATTATGGAAAAGTGTAAAGTTATAAATTGCAAGAGCTTCAGGCTGGGTTAAAGGACCACTTCCTACATAATCACGAGGAGCAGGAGAAGTAAAACCTTGTGCAAATTTAATTCTTCTTGCTTCTTCCCAACCTGCTGGAAATTGAAGGTTTAAATCAACTCCTGTGATGTTGATTAACTTCCATATATGAAAATTATAATAATAAGATATAAAAATATTTACAGAGACAAGGTGTTTTAAAGCACTTTGTTTTTTATTATTTCTATACCTATATGATAAATAGGACATACCCTATTCGATATTTAGGACATACCTATGTCCCAAAAAGGACAGTATAATATTATAAGTATAATAAGATAGATAGATTATTAATTATATATGAATAAATAAAAAAATAATTGTATGTTTGTGGAAAAAAGTTATAAAGTATGATATATTATAAAAGTAAAATTGGAGGAAGATATGGGACTTGTAAAACCTTTTGTAAAATGGGCAGGTGGTAAAGGTAATTTAATACCACAATTAAAGAATTTTTATCCATTTGAATTAGAAAATGAAACAATAAATAAATATGTAGAGCCATTTGTTGGTGGTGGAGCAGTTTTAATAAATATATTGCAAAAATACAATATAAAAAAAGCCTATGCTTTTGATATAAATATAGACTTAATTAATTGTTATAATGTTATAAAAAATAATGTTGAAGAACTTATAAAAGAATTAGAAATAAAAGAAAAAGAATTCAAAAAATTAGTAGATGAAGATAGGCAAGTATATTTCTATAATGTTAGAAAAGAATATAATTCTTATAAAATTACTGAAAAAGAACTAAGTGTGAAAAGGGCAGGAGAATTTATATTTTTGAATAGAACATGTTTTAATGGATTATATAGGGTTAATAAAAAAGGAGAATTTAATGTACCTTGTGGTAAATATAAAAATCCTACTATATGTGATTCTAGCAATTTAAGAAATTTATCATTTTTAATTAGAAATGTAGATTTTCAATATGGCGACTATACTAAAAGTGAAAAATATATAGACAATAATACATTTGTATATTTTGATCCGCCATATAGACCATTATCAATTACTTCTGGATTTACATCATATACAAAAGAAGAGTTTAACGATGAAAATCAAAAAGAATTGGCAAATTTTTTTAGAAAATTAGATAAAACAGATGCTAAATTAATGCTATCTAATTCTAATCCTAAAAATACAGATAGAAATGATAACTTTTTTGAAAATATATACAAAGGATTTAACATAAATGAGATTTCTGCAAAAAGAATGATTAATAGTAATGGAAAGGCAAGAGGAGAAATTTCAGAATTGCTTATTACGAATTATAAGGAGATGGATGAATGTATCCTGGAAAATTTTACTTTGAAGAAAGTAGCTTTAAACTAATAGATAATGATACTTTTGATACATTAAAAGAATTTACAGAAAAAAGTTTTGACATGATATTTGCTGATCCACCATATTTTTTATCAAATGATGGCATAACTTGCAATGGTGGAAAAATGGTAAGTGTAAATAAAGGTAAATGGGATAAAAATTTAAATATAAAAGATAAACATGAATTTAATAAAAAATGGATTCATGAATGTTATAGAATTTTAAAAGATAATGGAACGATATGGGTTAGTGGAACATTACACAATATATATTCGGTTGGAATGGCTTTAGAAGAGGAAGGATTTAAAATAATAAATAACATTACTTGGCAAAAAACTAATCCACCCCCAAATTTAGCTTGTAAAACTTTTACACATTCAACAGAAACAATTTTATGGGCTAGAAAAGATTTACCTAAAGTAAAATATAAATTTAATTATGATTTAATGAAAAAACTAAATGACAATAAACAAATGAAAGATGTTTGGACAACTTCACTTACAAAACCTTCAGAGAAAAAACAAGGAAAGCATCCGACACAAAAGCCATTAGAAATATTAGAAAGAATAATTTTAGCATCTACAAATGAAAATGATTTAATTTTAGATCCGTTTTGCGGTAGTAGTACAACTGGAATTGCAGCAAACAAATTAAATAGGAAATACATAGGAATTGATAATTCAAAAGAATATTTAGATTTATCTATAAGAAGATATAAAGAAATAAAGGAGTAGATGATATGAAAAGAGATTTTGCAGAGTGGCTATTGACATTTACTGATAGCATAGCTAACTATAAGTATTATATAGATTTTAAAACAATATATAAAAATGCTGAAATATATAAAGTAGAATTAAATATGCTGAATTCATTAATAGGAAGTCAAAACATTGAACAAGACTTTGAAAATTTAGTAAAAAAGTATCCAGAAGTTTTAAAATGTGTTCCGACATTATTAGCAGTTAGACAAACGGAGATAATCGTTTTAGATGATGAGGGAAATAAATTTGAATATAATTTTAAAAATATGAATTATAATGTTGAGCAATATACTGTATTTATGAGAGAGACAGGTTTATTTGAACTATTAGAAAAACATTTAATAAATAATTTATATGACTATGTGTTAGGTGTTGAATGTGGACTAAATTCAAATGCTAGAAAGAATCGTGGTGGACATTTGATGGAGGATTTAGTAGAAAAATTTATTCAGAGGGCAGGTTTTGAAAAAGATAAAACATACTTTAAAGAAATGTATTTACAAGACATTGAAAGAAGATGGAAACTAGATATGTCTTTTATTAGTAATAAAAATCAAGCGACAAAAAGATTCGATTTTGTTATAAAAACAGATAAATGTATTTATGGTATTGAAACAAATTTCTATGCTTCAGGTGGTTCAAAATTAAATGAAACAGCTAGAAGCTATAAAATGATTGCAGAAGAAGCAAAAAGAGTAGTAGGATTTGAATTTGTATGGTTTACAGATGGAATAGGATGGATTTCAGCAAGAAATAATTTGAGAGAAACATTTGATAATATGGAACATATATATAATATTGCTGATATGAAAAATGGAATTATGAAAGAAATATTTAGATAGAATTATATAGAGGAGTATATGAGTAAGAAAGCTGAGAAATTAATAAGGAAAAGAAGATTTCTTATTAATAAAACTAAAAAAATTATAAAAAAGAGACATAAGAAAAATAGAAAAAAGAAAACTAAAAAAGTTACTAATAGCATATATATAAATAGAAGTTATAATGATAAAAATTCTAAAATAATAAAAGTGCTTGAGCATAGTAATTTCTACAAAAAGGTAAGAAGAAAAAAAGGAGATAAAGAATTAAAAATTAACATTCCACGAATATTCAGTTTTATCAATAATCCTGACGAGACTATTTTAACATTAAAAAAGATATATTATGCAGGAACAAATAGTCACATAAGTTCAATCTATTTTAATTATTCACAATGTGAAGAATTGGGATTATGTGCATCATTAGTTACAGATTTAATAATATTATCACTTCCCAGATATAAAACAAAAAAGATTCATTTACATGGTTCAACGCCAAATTCTATTGATGCTAGAAAGTTGTTTAACATTACTGGTCTTCCAAAACATCTAGGAATTCATGATGCCTCTACACCAGATAGTGAAATACTAGATATTTTATCTAACATCGAATCTGGAGAAATGGCAGAACAAGTTGTAAACTTTTATCAAAAATGTTTAAATACACAAGGATATGAATTGACAATGTTAGGAAAAAATGCTTTTTCTAGTATGATTGGTGAAGTAATTAATAATTCTGAGCAATATAGTGGAGAAAATGGTACATGGCATGCTTTAGGATATTTTGATAAACCAGAAGTTGGAGAAGACTACGGAAAATGTAGATTAGTATTAATGAATTTTGGAAATAGTATATATGAAAGTTTAAAAGAAGCAGATAC
Organism: uncultured Clostridia bacterium; assembly: GCA_944391865.1. GTDB lineage: Bacteria > Bacillota > Clostridia > TANB77 > CAG-508 > CAG-452. The sequence goes on along the minus strand of CALXVD010000012.1, from coordinate 2,290 downwards.
AACGGAATATACAAAAAACCAATTAAAAAATCACACAAAAAAGAATTATAATTTTTTAGATCAATTTACTTATACAGAAGAAATTTTATGGACATTATATTCACTCCAACAAAATATTAGCAAGAAACGTAAAGATATAAATGACGATAGAGGAAATGGTACAATAAAATTAATTAAGAGCTTTATGGATATTGGAGCTAATATAGATAATAAAAAGTCATTAATGAGTATTACGTCAGGTAAATGTCAAATTTTATTTGATGGAACATATAAATTAGAGGAAAAAGTTAATAAAGATAAAAAATATTATCAAATAGCATTTAATGACTCAAATAATTTAAATAACAAACCAGATAAAAGATTTGTTTATAATTTACAAAATAAATTTCCAGGTACAATTATTTCGATGGAATTTTACTTAGATAGAAAATTTTTTAATATGCTTTTGAATAAGGAGGAAAATTAAATAATATGAATATTGATTTAAAACAATATATTAATAATAAAAAGGTACTATCTGGAAGAGATAATGGAATAGAATTACGAAAAAAATTAGAAATAGAAAAAATTGAAAAAGAGAATGAATTAATAGAAATAAGTATTCCTAAAGATGTATATGCTTTAAATTCATCCTATTTTTTGGGTTGGCTTGGTAAAAGTGTTAGAAAATTAGGAAAAGAAAAATTTGAACAAAAATATTTGTTTAAGTGTAATGAAATTATAAAATTAAATATAGAAGATGGTATTAATGATGCATTAAATAATGTTGATGTGTTAGGAGGTTAATAATATGAGAAATAAATCAATTTTGAAATATTGGCCTCATCTATTTATAATCGTATTTGATATAGTAATTGGACAAACAATAATATACTTTATAAATAAAGGGAGTACAGATTCACAATTTTTAATAGATTTAATTACTAGGATATTAGATATTTTTATTGCAATTTTAAATTTTGTAGTAGTTGTTTATATTTTTAAAAAGGAACAAGAAGAAAAAAATATAAATAAACAAGAAGAGTATAATATGTTCTGGTACCAAACGTATATTTTACCGGATACAATTAATCAACTAAAAAGATTCTTTGAGTGTATAGAGCTATTAATAGAAAGTGGTTTGGATATGACAGAAGAACATAAAGATAATTATATGGAATATACTAAGAAACATAATGAATGCAAAAAGAATATAACAGAATTATTGAACATTGTTTCGAATAATACATATACAAAAATTATAAATGTATTTAAAGAATTTCAAGATGAATTTAATACAAAATTATATAATCAGCCCGAAAAGAATGAGTTAAAAAATATAGTTGCGTCATATAAACATCAAATGTTCGAATGTTTATATAAATATGATAAGAGTTGAAAATAACATAAAATTTTAATTTAGAAAGTATGAAAGTATTTCTCCTAGCGGGCAAAAAGGGTTTTAGGGAGAAATCCCTAAACAGCAAAAATGGTGTCAAAACACCAAGCTGGCGAATTTTGGGCATTAAAAAATGCTCTCAAAATTCGGAGGAAAATATAGTTTAATTTAATATAAAAATCTTATGGATAAAATAATTTTTTTGTTTTGACCATAAGATTTTTTATTTTCAATTGCTGTTAATAGTAGAAAAGGTTATATGAATAATTTTTTAAAAAATTAATACACATTAGTAAGAGGTGGGGCAATTGAAAAAAAATGACCTAAAGGTTTATTGCAAATTTGATAATAATAAAGAATCAATTGATAAAGTTATCTGTAAAATATTTAAAGACTATTCTCAAAATAAAAATATTGAATTAAAGAGCAGACAAAATGAAAATAATACGTTAGAATAACTTTAATGTAAATATTTTTATGGGAAGGAGTGGTATGTTTAAATTAATAACTAAAAATTATAAAGTGCGGAATATATATTAGATTGTCTCGTGAAGATGGTGATAAACAAGAAAGTGAAAGTATTGGAAATCAAAGAAAAATAATTGAAAGATATATAGAAGAAAATAATTTAACACTAATTGATGAATATGTTGACGATGGAGTATCAGGCACTACATTTGACAGACCACAGTTTAATAGATTAATTACAGATATTGAAAATCAAAAAATAAATATGGTTATAACTAAAGATTTATCTAGACTTGGTAGAGATTACATAAAAACAGGTTATTACATAGAAAATTATTTTCCTGAAAATCAAGTTAGGTATGTTTCTATATTAGATGGTATAGATACATATAGTGAGACAGTAAATAATGATATAACACCATTTAAAGCGATTTTAAATGATAT
>CALXVD010000011.1 GCA_944391865.1 uncultured Clostridia bacterium | reverse complement strand
AAGATTGTACATATGGTGAAATATTCGCTAATAAAATAAAGTTATTTTTTAGTGAAATATTCAAAAATTATTGACACTTATGTAAATTGTGGGGTAAGTTCTTTGTTTACGCTTTCCCATAGATTTCAATATTTTTAGTAATTAAGTGATAATATGTTCCAAATTTTCTATACTAAAAATATATTGTGTTTGATTTTTTATTTTTGTGCAATAATAAAAACCAATATTTATTTTTTAATTTAAAATATTTTTAAATTCACTACAGCTTATATTTATTAATATTTCTATTTAGTAAAGTTACATTTTTATTTTAAAAATGTAACTTTACTAAATTTTTATTCTTCTAAACCGAAGCTCACTCCCAAAGCATTGTTTATTCTATTCATTATTCTGCTATCGTCTATATGACCAATTTTTTCTTTTAATCTACTTTTATCTATTGTTCTAATCTGTTCTGCTAAAATTACTGAATCTGACTTTAACCCAAATTCCTTAGAATCTAATTCTATATGTGTTGGTAATTTATTTTTGTTCTGTTGGGATGTTATTGCCGATACTATTACCGTTGGGCTATATTTATTACCTGTATCATTTTGTATTACTAAAACTGGTCTTATTCCTCCTTGTTCTGAACCAATTACTGGGCTTAAATCTGCATAAAACATATCTCCTCTTTTTACTATCATATTCTTCACTCCTGCATTTTTATATTTCGATTAATTTTTATATTTTAGATATGATTTTGAGAATAAGAATATAATTTACCCATAATTAATTATTTATATATCATTTGCAATTTCATCTAATTTGAATGCTAATATATCTTCCTTTTGTAAATTATTTATTTTTATCTCATTATATAATATGTAAATTACTGTTTTTTGTGTTATATCTTCAATTTCCATTCTAATTGGTTTTCCATTAGATTTATTTACATATAACTTCTTATATGCAATATATTTATTGCCGTTTTTCACTTTTGTTTCTAGTATTACATTTTCATCATTTTCTATAACTTTAGAATCTTCAGATTCAGAATAATCATTCACAAAATCTAACAAAGTAATTGTATTTTCTCCGATGTATGGATAATTTTCATATATCTTATTTAAATTTAATTTGCTGTTTTCTATTTTTAAATCATTACCATTATATTCAAAACATATTCCTAATAAATTTTCTGGTTCTAAAATCTCTATTTTAGAAATGTTTTCTTCTCTATAATACTGCTCTTTTACAAGATACTCATTAGAATTCTTATTGGAGTTAACAGTAATCTTTGCTTCTACTTCGTATGATTTAATATCTAAAATATAATTTTTAATTTCATCAGCTGATTTATTACTTATATTATTTCCAAATTTAGATGATTTATAATTAAATTTAATAAAAAAAATTGCAACTAGTGTGATAATAATTACCGCAATTGTAATTATTTTTTTCATTTTTTATTTCTCCCTTCTTGTATAAATTGTAATTTGTAATACAAATTTTTTGGAACGATTGTAGGGGTCGCCGCCCTCGGCGACCCGCATACCAATATTTTCGGGTCGCCGAGGGCGGCGACCCCTACAATATTTGCAATTAATTTAATCACACAAATTACAATTTATCTAACGAAAAAAGAATAGCCAAATGCTATTCTTTTATAAATTTATTCATATGTTATTGAAATATTCTTCTAGGCAAGCCACCAGTTCTTGCACATTTTCTATTCTATTTACTTTCTCTCTTAGTTTGCTAGAATCTTTTAAATTTTTTATGTACCAGCAAATATGTTTTCTCATTTCTCGTATTCCAATATATTCTCCTTTTTCTTCTATAACTAGCTTTAAATGCTCTTTTATAACTTCTAATTTTTGTTTGCTTGAAATTTCTTTTTCTTCTCTTTGTTGTGTTAGCTCACTTATAATTTTTCCAATAATCCATGGATTTCCAAGTGTTGCTCTTCCTACCATTATCCCATCTACCCCTGTATATTCAAACATCTTTTTTGCATCTTCCGCACTTTTTATATCTCCATTTCCTATAACAGGAATACTAACATTTTCTTTTACTTTTTTTATAATTTCTAAATCTACATGTCTTGAGTAATACTCTTCCCTCGTTCTTCCATGTACTGTAATTGCTGATGCTCCTGCATTCTGTATCTCTTTTGCTACTTCTACTGCTGTAATGTTTTCCTCATTCCACCCTTTTCTTATTTTAGCAGTTACAGGTTTATTAGTATTTTCTACTACACTTTTTACTATCTTTCCAACTAATTGTGGATTTAATAATAGCTTACTTCCATCTCCATTTTTTACAACTTTTGGGGCTGGACATCCAAAATTAATATCTACTATATCTGCTTGATTCGATATTAATTTTGCTACATTTCCCATAATTTCAGGGTCGCTACCAAATATTTGAAATGAAATTGGTCTTTTTTCTCCTTCTGTATTTAAAAGCTTTTTTGTTTTTTCATCCCCATAATATAAAGCTTTGCTACTTACCATTTCTGTACATACCAAGGCTGGATTACTGTATTTTTTGCATATTATTCTAAATGCCTTATCTGTTACCCCTGCCATTGGGGCAAGCAACATATTGTTATTTAGTTCTATATCTCCTATTTTTAATTTATGTATATACATAAACTTTCTCCTTTTATTCGGTAAACATACTTCTATTTCTTCTGCTACTTATATTTAATAAAATTCCAATTAAGATGAAATTAGTCATTAGAGATGTTCCCCCATAACTAATAAATGGTAATGGTACGCCTGTGATCGGAAGTAGCCCTATTGTCATCCCTATATTTTCTACGACATGGAATAATAAAATTCCGTATTATCCCCATTGCAATATAAGAGCCTAAGTCATCTCTTGCAGTTTTTGCAACGCTTATTGCCTTAGTAATTAAAACTACATAAACCACTACAATAAACCCACTCATTATAAATCCAAATTCTTCTCCTATCATTGAATAGATAAAATCAGTTGTTTTTGGGTATAAGAAACCTAAATGTGTTTGATTTCCATTGAGCCATCCCATTCCAAATAGTTTTCCTGCTCCTATTGCTATTTTAGATTGTATAATGTTATATCCTGCTCCTCTTGGATCTAAATCTGGATTTAAGTAGACGTCAATTCTAGATTTTGCATGTTCCGGTAAAATAAAAAAGTACAATAAAGGTATAGTTACTGCAAGTATAAGTGCACTTACAATTATGTATTTTTTATCTATCCCCGAAACAAATAATATTAATATTAGAGATATTATATAAGCCAATGCTGTACCATAATCTGGTTGCATTGCAATCAATAACACTGGTAAAAATACTATGCCAATAATTAGCGCCAATTTCAATGGCTTGTTTATTTCTTTTTTAGATTTTTGTTGAATTTTTACTATTACAGAACTTAAAAATAATACTACAAAAATTTTACCAAACTCTGCAGGTTGAAAAGCAAAAAATCCTATATTAAACCAGCTATTTGCTCCGTTTATTGCTCCAGTGAAAAGAACTGCTATTAATAAAATAATACCTATTCCATAAAGATACGGAGAAAATCTTGCTAAAATACTATAATCTACAAACATTACTCCAACCATTATTGGAATACTTATTACAAGCCATATACACTGTTTTTTAAATTCATCTAAATCAGAGTCTATTGTAGCACTATATAATGCAACTAGTCCTATTGTAACTAATATTAAAACACATACTAGTATACTCCACTCTGTATTTTTTAATATTCTTTTACCCATCTTTACCTCTCTATAAAATCAGCCGATTATACATCGGCTTCTTCTTATTTTTTACTATTTTTCTTTTTTGAAGTATTATCTTTTTTTGCTTTATTCTCTACTTTTTATTCTTGATTATTTTCTTTAGGTTCATCTTTCTCTTGGCTTGTTTCTTCCGTTTTGTTTTCCTCTTTTTTACTTGATTTTTCGTCCTTTTTTCCCTCGTTTTTTTCTTTATCCTCTTTCTCTTCTTTGCTTTCCTTTTCGTTATCTATTTTTTTAGTTTCCTCTTCTTTTTCAGTTTTATCTTCTTTTTCTTTAGGAGTTTCTGTATCTTTTTTATTGTTATTTTCCTTATCTATTTTTTCTTCCTCTTTTTTATTTTCTTTATTTAGCTCTTCATTCCCTTCTTTTACCTTGTTTTTCATATCATTCTTTATGTTTTTAATTGGAATGTTTGCATAAAGAGATGGCGCACCTTGTGTTCCGTCTTCTCCTATTTCATTTGTTAGTCTAACATCTATTGCAGACTCTTCTACATCAATATATTTCTTTATTACTTCTATTATTTCTTGTTTCATTAATTCTAGAAAATCTGCAGAAACATTTGCTCTGTCTTGCATTAATACTAAATGTAATCTTTCTTTTGCTGTATCTTTACTATGTGTTTCTTTTGCTTCTGCTTTCATTAGCTTTTTAAAAAATTTTGCAATATTCTCAAACATTTTCTTTTCCTTTCTAAATAAAGATTATCTATTCTATTTTCTAAACCAACTTTTTATTTTAGCCCATAATCCTTTTTCTCTTCCAGGTATTGTTACTTCTATATTTTCTCCTAGTATTCTTCTTGCTATCTCAATATATGCTTTGCCTGATGGAGCTTTTTTGTTTTTTATTACTGGCTCTCCTTTATTTGTTTGTGTTATTATGTATTCGTCATCTGGAACAACTCCAATTAAGTCTACTGATAACAAATCAACTATATCTTCTACTTCCATCATTTCGCCTTTTTTAACCATTGCTGGCCTTAATCTATTTACTATTAATTCTGGATTTTTTATCTCTGAACTTTCTAATAAACCAATTATTCTATCTGCATCTCTAATTGCTGAAATTTCTGCAGTAGTTACTACTATTGCTCTATCTGCTCCTGCAATAGCATTTTTAAACCCTTGTTCTATACCTGCCGGGCAATCTATTAATATATAGTCAAATTCTTCTTTTAGTTTTTTAGTTAACTCTATCATTTGTTCTTCGTTTATTGCTGATTTATCTCTGGTTTGAGCTGCTGGAAGTAAGAAAAGTTCTTCAAAACGCTTGTCCTTTATTAATGCTTGTCTTAATTTGCATTTTTCTTCTACAACATCTACAATGTCGTATACAATTCTATTTTCTAAGCCCATAACAACATCTAAATTTCTAAGTCCTATATCTGTATCTACTAATACAACTTTTTTTCCTGCTTCTGCAAGGCTTGAACCTAAATTTGCAGTTGTTGTTGTTTTTCCAACTCCGCCCTTTCCTGATGTTATAACTATTACTTCTCCCATCGGTTATTTCCTCCTTAAAACTAAAATAACTGTATTTTATGAATACAGTTATTTTATAATTTTTTTTATAAAAAGTCAATGAGTTGAAGGGATAAGTTAAATATATTTTTATGGATTTACATACGTCATTGTAAATTCAGCTCCATACCATCTCATAGCGTGAGATCCATAATTTTTCCTAGATTCTATATGTAGTCCTGAACTCACATCTGATATAGTAACAAGCTCTGATATATCAAGTTCATGTGCAATTGTGTAAACTTTTCCCAGTATTAATGTTGACAACTTATCTTGTGTAGTTTGAAAAATCTGTGTTGTAGACGATGCATTAGTTCCATATATTACTATTGTAGAGTCACAATCTGCTTTTGAAGCACCTAATTTACACTTTGCTTCAACACTTGCTATTCTTGCATTTGGATTTAGTCCCTGTGGTAGTGAAAAATTCCAAATAATTGAAGAATTCTCTTCAAATGAATTAGCATAAGTTATACTATCAGTGTCATCATTTGCATTGTTAGAAGTAGTTATTGTTCCTTTTGTACTTATACCAGTTCTTGACAGGGTTATTGGTCCTTGCACTGGATTTTGTTCCAAGTTTATTGCTATATTTTCTGCTGCAGTTACTGTCTTATTTCCTGTTTGTGTTTGGTAATATGTTCTACTTACTGTCCAATCTATATTTGTATTTTCTTGTACTGTTATTACTTGAACTCCTTGTCCTCTTGCAATCTCTACTCCATTAGAAGCAATTACTACTGTTGCATCTGAAGGAACTGGAGTTATTGTAATTGCTAAATCTTTATACATATTTCGTAAAACTAAATTCATATCTTTTATTTTATTCGGATTATCTATAAAAATTTCCACACTTTCGCCTTCGAATCCTTCTAAATATACTTTTACCTTTATTGGATTAGAAAGCCTTTTAACTGATATCGTTCGTGTTCCTTTCTCTATTGTAGTTGTCTCATCTCCAACTAGAACCATTGCATCACTTGCAATGGTTCCACCTTCAAATACTGGTGTTACTTTTACGTTATAAATTGGTTCTTTGAATTCATTTGCTTTCGAATATTCTACTTCATATTTATCTCCATCATCATCTATATAACCACTTACTTTTATAGAATATGTATTTCCTTCAAAATTTGCTTCAAAGCCATCCGTATTTTGCTCGGTTCTTTCTCCTATTGGTAACCAATATCCATTTAATTCTTCTGCGTAATCTGCTACATTAAATGATAAGTCATTCATAAGTGTATATATTGTTTCTTTTGTCTTAGAAAAATCATAGTATTTTCCATTTACATTTATACGTTTTCCGGTTCCCATTGCAAGTAATTGATCTACTGTATATATTGGCACTACATTTTTACCAAAGAAACTATAGTACATACTGTCCATGGATTCTGTTTGATCATATATACTTCTCATTTGAGCAATGATATTTTTTTGAGTTTTTACTTTATTTGAAATTATTAAATAAGAGCTTATTAAAAATGAAACCATAAACAATATTGATATTATGGTAATTATTGTTATTGCTCCTCTTTCTCTTTTTAATTTTCTCATTAGTTACCTCCAAATTTACAATTATATTATATCGTAATTACCTTTTATTTTGCAATATATTTTGATAGTTATTTACTATTATTTATAAAAATGGTAAAATACAAATTGGAATTTGATTTTGAGAGGTGAGAGGTGCGAAGTGTGAGGTGTGCTTTTTAGGGCTAGTCTACGTAAGGATTACCCTAATTTCTCACTTCCCACATCCCACTTCTCACTTCTCATTCAAATTCCAATTTATTTAGGAGATATAGAATTATGAACAAAAAGTATTTAGATAAATTAGAATATAATAGTGTACTAGAAGTTTTATGTTCTTTTGCCAAAACATACATTGGTATAAATAAATGCAAAGCTTTAGTGCCAAGCAATAATGCAAACTTTTTATTAAACCAAACATATGAAGCATATAATTTAATTTGTAGAAATGGAAATTTACCTGTTTCTCCAATAGATAATATAGATATATTAATAAAAAATTTGGAGTCTAGTTTTTCTCTTACTGCAAGTGATTTATTAAAGCTTTCGCATATCTTAAAAACTTCTCGTGAACTTAAAGAATACTTTGTTTTTAATACAGAAAATTATCCTAATATTTCCGAATATTTTTCTATGCTATATATTAATAAGTCTCTAGAAAAAGAAGTAAGTAGCAAAATCTTAGATGAAAATACAATTTCAGACACTGCTTCTTCTAAATTAAATTCTATTAGAAAAGCAGAAAAGAATTTAGGGTTAGAAATAAAAAATAAATTAAATACAATAATTCATTCAGCAACATATTCTAAATATCTTCAAGATAATGTTGTAACCATCAAAAATGAAAGATATGTTGTTCCTGTAAAAGAAGAATTTAGAGGACAAATTAAAGGATTTATTCATGATGTATCTTCTAGTGGTTCTACTGTGTTTATTGAACCTTTATCTGTTTTTGAGCTTAATAACGAGTTAAATAATTTAAAAGCAGATGAACAAATAGAAATATTAAAAATTTTAGAAGAACTTTCTAAAAAATTTGAAGCAATTACAAATGAACTAAAAAATAATGTTAAACTAATTGGAGAAATTGATTTTATATTTGCTAAAGCTTCTTTTAGCAAAAGTATTAATGGTATAAAACCAGAAATTAATGAAATGAAATATATAAATTTAATATCAGCAAGCCACCCCTTAATAGATAAAAATAAAGTTGTTCCAATAGATATAAGCATTGGAAAAAATTACTCTACCCTTATTATTACTGGTCCAAATACTGGTGGTAAAACTGTTGCTTTAAAAACTATAGGACTTTTACTTCTTATGGCATATAGTGGCTTGCTTATTCCTGCAAATGAAAACAGTAGTATCTATATATTTGATGAAATTTTTGCAGATATTGGAGATGAACAAAGTATAGCAGAATCTTTAAGTACTTTTTCGTCTCATATACTAAATATTGTAGAAATAACAAGAAAAGCCACAGATAATAGTTTAATATTATTAGATGAACTTCGGATCTGGTACAGACCCAATTGAAGGTAGCCGACTTGCAATTAGTATCTTAGAATACTTTTATAATTTGGGGGCAACTACAATTAGTACAACACATTACCAAGAATTAAAAGAATATGCCCTAGCAAACAGTGGTTTTGAAAATGCTAGTTTTGAGTTTAATATAGATACTTTATCTCCTACTTATAAGCTATTGATTGGAATACCTGGAAAAAGCAATGCTTTTGAAATTAGCAAAAAACTTGGGTTAGATGAAAATATTCTTAAAAGAGCAATGTCATTGGTAGAAAAAAATGACGTCAATATAGAAGACTTACTTAAAGGTATTTATGATAATAAGCTAAAAATTGAAAAAGAAAAAGAAGAAACTACTAAAAATTTAAATCAAGTGGAATTATTAAGAAAAAAACTAGAAACTGACTATTCAGACTTAGAAGAAAAAGCAAAAACTACTCTAATAAATGCAAAAAACGAAGCAAGAGATATTTTGATAGAAGCAAAAGAAAACGCAGATGAAATAATAAAAAAAATGAATGCTTTATCTAAAAATAAGGGCTCTATTCAAGAACTATATGACCTAAAAAACAGTTTAAATACAAAAATAAAAGATGCTACATATGGTAACTTAAAAAAGGAAAAAGGAAATTTAAATAAAGAAGATGTAACTATAGGGATGAATGTTTTTGTTATTCCACTTTCTCAAAATGGAATAATTACATCAATGCCTAATGCCTCGCAAGAAGTAGAAGTACAAGTTGGGAACTTAAAAATAAATATAGGAATAGATAAATTAATAAAGATTAAAAATAATACAAATAAAAACAAATCAACAGGCAAGGTAAAAAATGCAGTTATAACTAAATCAAAGACTATTTCGCCAGAAATAAACGTAATTGGCTTAAATGTAGAAGAAGCATTGCAAATTGTAGACAAATATTTAGACGATGCAAAGCTTTCCAAGCTTGAAACAATAAGAATAGTACATGGCAAAGGAACTGGTAAATTAAGGGCTGGTATCCACAGCTTTTTAAAGCAAAGAAAAGACATAAAATCTTTTAGAATAGGTGCATATGGCGAGGGTGAAATGGGTGTAACAGTTGTAACTTTAAAATAAATTGTAATTTGAGTGAGAAGTGAGAAGTGGGATGTGTGAAGTGTGAAATTATGGTAAGCCTTACATAGCCTAACCCTAAAAGTCACACCTCACACTTCGCACCTCACACTTCTCAAAAACAAATTACAATTTTTTCAAATATCTTACTCTCTCTTCATGGAGTTTGTTTCCAAATTCTCTGCCATTTTGAATGTTATATTTTTGTTTTATATATTCTCCATCAATTTCAGATAATATTTTATTGCCAATTTCTAAAAATGAACATTGCTTTTTTTCTTCTTCACTTAATGTACCAAATCTATTTCTGTCACAATAAACTACTATTTGCAGACCTTCTAATCCCAAAATAGATTTACTAACTCTTTCAATAAACTCTACTTGCTTGCTTGCAGTCATTTTACTAAAAATTCCGCCGTCTCATGTGTTCCCTACTTGATGTAATTCCTGCCTTTTTCCAAGATGTTGGCACACCTATTCTATTTGATAAGTTTCTTACAGGAACTACACCTTTTTCGGCATGTCCGTGATGATGTGGGTACATTTCTTTTGGTGTTAATACTTTTCCTAAATCATGTACTAATACCCCATACCTTATTAATAAATCATCAGTTAATTCTACACTATTATCAACTGCAATCATTGTGTGGTTATAGCTATCGCCTTCTGGATGATATTCTAATGGCTGAAGACTCCCAATTAAATCATATATTTCTTTAAAATGCACATCTAAAACATCAGCTTCTTTTAACATATTAAAAAATATTGATGGTTTTTTTGTGCTAAGCGCTTTTCTAAATTCGCAAAATACTCTTTCTTTCGATAAGGTTTTAAGTTCTTCTCTTAAACTGTTCATCATTTTTATAGTATTTTGTTCTACTCTAAAATTAAACTGGCTTGCAAAACGTGCTACTCTATATACTCTTAATGGATCTTCCAAGAACTTATCACTTGTTGCTCTTATTATTCCATTTTTTATATCCTCTACCCCACCATAAGGATCTATAATTTCTTTAGTTAAAACATCTTGTGCAATAGAATTTATCGTTATATCTCTTCTCTTTAAATCTTCTTCAATCGTGATGTTTTTATTTGTTGTTATTTCAAATTCTTTATGTCCTTTTCCTATCTTTTTTTCTGTTCTGGCAAGTGCAAATTCAGATCCTTCTAAATCGAATACTTCAAAAGATTTACCTCTTATATGTGCATTTGGAAACAGCCTTATAAATTCTTCTTTTTCTAGCCCAACAACACAATAATCTCTATCAAAAATAGGCTTATTAAGTATACTATCTCTTATAGCTCCTCCCACTAAATAAAGCCTACCACCACTTTTTTCAATTAACCTTGCAATTTGTTCTATATCCATAACTTTACCCTAATATTAAGTATTTGCTCTTTTTTATTTAAATATACAACTTGATAATATCACAAATTTTATAGGTTCCTTGCCATTTGGATTCCTGAACATGATGCCATCATTAGTCCTCTTGTCATTCCTCCTCCGTCTCCTATTGAGTATAGTCCTTTTATGTTTGTTTCGAACTCGTTATTTATTACTACTTTGTTGCTATAAAATTTTATTTCTGGTGCGTATAGTAGGTTGTCTGGGTTTCCAAATCCTTCTACTACTTTGTCTATTGCTCTTATAAATTCTAATATACTTGTCATTGTTCTATATCCTAATGCAAATGTTATATCTCCTGCTACTGCAGATTTTAGTGTAGGTTCTACTGAATTTCTTTGGAGCTCATAATCCCATGTTCTTTTTCCTCTATGTATGTCTCCAAGCCTTTGTACTACAATGTTTCCTGCTCCTAAGTCATTTAGATTTTGCGCAACATTTCTACCATATCTAATTGGCTGGTTAAATGGGTGTGTAAAGTGATGTGACACGAGTATTGCTAAATTAGTGTTTGTACTCTTTCTTTCTTTATATGAATGCCCATTTACTAAGGTTAAGTTATTGTCGTAAACTTCTGCTGAAACAAATCCACTTGGATTTTGACAAAATGTTCTTACTTTATCTCTAAATGGTCCTACTCTTCCTACGAATTTTGCTTCGTACATATATTTATTTACATCTTTCATTATTTCATCTGGAAGTTCATATCTTACACCAATGTCTACAATTCCAGTTTCTGCTTTAATCCCATGCTTATTGCACATTTCTACAAGCCAATTTGCACCTTTTCTTCCTACTGCTAACACTACTTTGTTTGAATATATTGTTTCTAATGGATATTCTTCATCATCTATATACTTAGCTTCTTTTACTTTAACGCCTTTTATTTCCCCATCTTCTACTATTAAGTCAGAAACAGCTGTATTAAATCTCATTTCTATACCATTATCTTCTATATATTTTTCTAATCTACCATATACTTCATGGCTTTTTTCTGTACCTAAATGTCTAATTGGAATATTTATTAGTTTTATTCCATCCTTTTCTGCCCTTTTAGAAATTTTTGCTATTTCTTCTTGATATTCTGTACCTTCAAGTTTTTTATCTGCTCCAAAATCTAAATATATTTTATCTGCATAATCTATTAATTCTTTTGTTTTTGGAACTCCTATATATTTATGAAGTATTCCTCCTACATGGATATCATCATCTTTGCTATTATATAAAGATAATTTTCCATCGGAAAATGCTCCCGCTCCTGAAAAACCATTTGTTATATTGCACATTGGTTTGCAATGAATACATTTTTTTGTTTTCTCTATTGGGCAATTTCTATCTTCTACTCTCTTTCCTTGATCTATTAATAATACTTTTTTATTTTTGTTAAGCTTAATTAATTCATAGGCACAAAAAATAGAGCTTGGCCCCATTCCAACTAGTATTACATCATATTTATCACTCATAAAATCACTCCGTTTTTTAGATTTTACGTATATAATATAGCATAAAAGTACGTTTTTTTCAATTGGTATTATGCGGAAAATTGGAATTTATTTTTGGGAGGTGAGAGGTGTGAAGTGTGAGGTGTGCTTTTTTAGGGTTAGGCTACGTAAGACTTACCCTAATTTCACACTTTCCACATCCTACTTCTCACTTCTCAGATAAATTAAAATTTTCATTAAATTGATGATTTTTTATACATTAATTTATAAAGTATTAATAAAATCAGTTAAAACACATCAATTTATGAGCACCGGATGTGATTGGAGTGTTTATGAAAAATTCTTAAGGAAAATTAAAGGAGGAAGCGGGAGACCGAGAGGCTCGTTTAATTTGCCTTTAGAATTTTTTAAACACGTATTGAACCGAGGAGCGCAATAAATTTATGTTTTTAACTGATTTTGTGGGTGTCTTGCAATTAAAAGTTACATGCAAATTACAATTTTCTATATTTTAAAAAAATTCAATACATAAAGCAAAAGGGCACTAGAAACGAACTAGTGCTCTTTAAAAATCTTCAGGACAGTCCCTAGAATTTTTATTATTTTTCTCTATTTGTTATTTCTTCCAAATCCAATAATTCTTTCCATCTTTTGTCTACTTCTTTTTGGAATTCTTCTATCATCCACTCATTTCCTGGTTTAAACATATGTTTAAATCTTTTTTGTGGTCTTAAGAATTCTTCTATTGGAAGTTTGTTTTTTGGTTTATAGTTAACTATATATTTTCCATCTATAACTTCATATAATGGCCAATAACATGTTTCTACTGCAAGCTTATTTATTTTCATTAAGTCTTCTGTGTTATATCCCCACCCTCTTGGGCAAGGTGCAAGAACATTTAAAAATGTTGGTCCTTCTGTATATATTGCTTTTTCTGCTTTTTCATATAAATCTTTAAAGTTATTTACTGCAATTGTTTGAGCAGCATATGGTATATGGTGACTTGCCATTATATTTGTTAAGTCTTTTCTGCTTTGCATTTTACCTGGAACTACTGTACCTGCAGGGCTTGTTGTAGTATCTGCAAATTTTGGTGTTGCACTTGATCTTTGAATTCCTGTGTTCATATATGCTCCATTATCATAGCATACATAAACCATGTCATGTCCTCTTTCCATTGCACCAGATAAACTTTGAAGTCCTATATCGTATGTTCCTCCATCTCCTCCAAATGCAATAAATTTTGTTGTTTCATTCTCTGGTATTTTTCCTCTTCTTTTTAAAGCTTTGTATGCAGCCTCTGCTCCTCCAGCGTTTGCTGCAGCACATTCGAATGCAGTGTGTATAAATGAATCTGTCCAAGATGTATATGGGTATATAAATGTTGATACTTCCATACATCCTGTTGCCACACTAACTACTGCATGGTCTTCTGGTTTTAATGCTCTTAAAATCATTCTCGCTACTGGTGGTGCGCCACACCCTGCACACATTCTATGTCCTGCTGTAAATCTTGATGGCTTTTCAGCTACTATTTGTTTTAAATTATATGGCATAATATTTACCTCCTGAATTCTATTAATTTAGAGGTGAGATATGTGAGGTGTGAAGTGTGCTTTTAGGGTTAGCCTTTGTAAGATTTACCTCAAATTTCACACTTCCCACATCCCACTTCACACTCCATATTCAAATTATAATTTATCTTCTCAAACCCAAATACCTGTATGGATTATCTATATTTCCTGTTTTTACAATTTCTGCTAAGTCATTGTATACAGATTCAATGTCATCTGCTTTTGTATCTCTTCCACCAATTCCATAGACATAGTCTACCATTGGTACCTCTTTTTTATTTACATACATTGCTGATGTTACATCTTGGAATAATGCTCCTCCAACAGCATTTAATGAGTCTGCTTTATCTAAAACAGCAACTGCTTTTAAATGTCCTAGAGCGTTTGCAATTTCTTCTGCTGGGAATGGTCTAAATACTCTTAGTTTTAAAAGACCTGCTTTTATTCCTTTTTGTCTTAAATTATCTACTACATATTTTGTAGTTCCTGCTGTTGAATTCATACATACTATTGCAATTTCCGCATCATCTAATTTATATTCTTCAAAGAAAGAATACTTTCTTCCTGTAATTTTTTCAAAATCTTTTGCTACATCTAATATTACTTGTTTTGCGTTTCTCATTGCCTCTGCTTGAGCTGCTTTATGTTCAAACAAATAGCTTTGTAAATCCAATGGTCCAACAGCAATTGGATTATCTTTATTTAAAAGATACTCATCTGGATTATATTCTCCTACAAATTTTTTCACTAATTCATCTTCTAATAACTCTATATTTTCTATAGAATGTGATGTGATAAATCCGTCTTGGCATACCATTAATGGCAACTTTACTTTTTTATTTTCTGCTATTCTATGTGCCATTATTAAATTATCATATGCTTCTTGGTTATTCTCTGAAAACATCATTATCCATCCTGCATCTCTTACTCCCATTGCATCTGAATGGTCGTTATGAATATTTAGTGGACCTGATACTGCTCTATTTACTAAAGACATAACTATTGGAAGTCTTAAGCTAGATGCAATATATATCATCTCCCACATTAATGATAATCCATTTGCAGATGTAGCAGTCATTGCTCTTCCTCCTGCTGCTTCTGCACCTATTGTAGCAGCCATTGCGCTATGCTCGCTTTCAACCGCAACAAACTCTGTATTTACTTCTCCATTACTTACAAAGCTAGAAAAATATTGTGGAATTTCTGTTGATGGTGTTATTGGGAATGCTGCTACTACATCTGGATTTATTTGTTTCATTGCAATAGCTGCCGCTTCATTACCACTTAAACGTTCTCTAATACTCATATTTTTTCTTCCTTTCTTTTAATTTTCATAATCTTTTTATAATTTTAAGTTTTTCCTTTGAAGAGCGGGTCGCTGGGGACATCGACCCCTACATATATCTCTAATTATCTAAGCGAATCAAAAATGGTAGGATGTGCATTTTTTGTAATTATAAAAACCGGAGGTGTGCGTGTGCACATTGAGGATTTTTATAATTTAAGAAAAATGTGCAGAATGCCGTTTTTCATTCGCTTATTCCATTACAATTGCGCCAAAAGGACACACCTTAGCACATACTCCGCATCCTTTACAATAGTCATAATTAAAGTCTGTTCTCTTCTGGTCTTTTCCTACTGGTATTGCATCATCAGGGCAAACTGGAAAACACATTCCACATTGTTTGCATTTTTCTGATAAATATACTGGTCTTTGACTTCTCCAATCGCCTGTCTTAAAGTTTCTTGCATTTCCTGCTTCGTATATATCTCCACCTGGAGTTAATTCTTCCATTGGTGTATTGCTATTTATTTTTTCTGTCATGCTATTTAACCTCCTTTTTAATGTATTAATTTTTTTGTAGGGGCAGACGTGGCTCTGACTGCCCGCAAGCATATTCTACATTAGCGGGCGGACAGAGTCGTCCGCCCCTACACGTCGTTCATAATTAGTATCACAAATAAAATTTAAATTTTTTCTACTGAATTTAAGGCTAATTCTAAGGCCTTCATGTTTCCTTCTATTACTTCTGGTTTTTTAGCAAATTTGTGTTTAAATGATCCTTTCATATCATTTAATAATTCTTCATCTGTCATAATTTTGCTAACCTTTACTATTGCTGCAAGCATAGGTGTATTTGGAAAATATCTACCCAAAGTTTCCTCTGAAATTCTTCTTGCGTCAATTTTGTATATTTCTCCTTTATATCCTTTTAGAGTCTTTCTTATATAGTCATTATCTTTTGTTGTGTTTATTACTATTGCTCCTTCTTGTTTTAATCCTGCTGTTACATCCACAGATTCTAAAAGTGTATCATCAACTACTACTACGTAATCTGGTTCATATATATTACTATGTATTTTTATTGGTTCATTACTTATTCTGTTATATGCTGTAAGTGGTGCTCCCATTCTTTCTGGTCCATATTCAGGAAATCCTTGTATATACTTTCCAGTATTGAATGCTGCATCTGCTAAAAGGAGTGATGCCGTTTTTGTACCTTGGCCTCCTCTTCCATGCCATCTGATTTCAATTAAGTCTTCCATTCTCTTAATTCCCCCTCCTATTTTTAAAATTCTAACGAGTAAAGTATATTTCTAAAATGTGCAAAAGTCAAGGATTTACAATCACATCTAGTAAAAATTTGAATTTTTATATTAACTATGATATAATAAACTATGATATAATATTTATGTAATATTTTACTAATGAAAGGAGTAAATATATGAGATTTAATAAAGATAAAAAACAGAAAAAGCAAACCATATTTGCACTTAGAAAAAAACTTAATGAGGCTAAGGCTATGCATTTAGAAGAAATAGAAAATTTGAAAAAAAGACTAAGAATAGCATCTAAAACTAACTCTAACGCTGTTACCAATATTAAAGCAAGTTTATATGATGAGCAAACTGCGCTAGACAAAATAAAAGAACGTCAATCTAAATTGGAAAGTAAAATAAGAAGAGTTTATGCTATTGTTGGAACACTTCTAACAATATCAGGTGGTACAATAGCCTACAATATAGTTGACAACAATAATAAAAATTTAGACAATTCCCTAGAAGATGCTTATAGCATTGTTTATCAAGATGGCGATAAAGATGCTAAGTCACATGATTTATCTTCTGATGACTTATCATATCAATTTTTTGTAGAAACTCTTTCAAAATATGTTGAATTAAATAAAAAGTCAGACCTTTCTGATGAAGAAAAGCAACAGCTAGAGAACTATAAATCATTAATAAAAGCAAGTCCTGAAGGAATGACTCATCTTTCATTAGATGTTTTGAAACAAAAAATTGCATATTCTCTCAATATAGATGATCCTAGCAAAATAACAATTATAAACAACTCTACTCATATATCTGCAAGTCAAACTAACACTTTAGGGAATGGTTTTTTAACAGATGTATCTGTTAATGTAGAAGGTTCTGATGGAAAAATAGATTATTCTTTTTCCCGTCGTTCTTTTACATCTGAATCAAGTGGCGAACCTAGCATAACAGAGGATTCCATACCAAAAGAAGTTTTAGAATGCATATACAAAATTTCAGAAGCACAAGGATCAAGTAAGTTTTCTGATGCAAGAAATGCTCTTAAATCTGTTATTAATGTGGATCAAAATGATATTCATTTTGATAGAGCTGATAAAAGTCTTGATGAAAGATAATCTAACTTTGATATATCTGATATGTTAACAGATGAGATAATTATTTTTAAAGGGCAAAAAAAAGAGTTTAAAACACTTTAAACTCTTTTTTTTATATCTTTATTCTTCTTCTGGTGCTTCTACTGGACATACTCCTGCACAAGTACCACAGCCTATGCATGCAGATGCATCTATTTCGTATTTATCTTCTCCTTGTGATATACATCCAACAGGACATTCTGCTGCACAAGCTCCGCAAGATATACATTTGTCTGTAATTTTATAAGACATTTAAAATTCCTCCTCTCTCAAACATTTTATATAATTTTTTGAGGTTGGAAGTGGGATGTGTGAAGTGTGTATTTATTTTTTCACACTTCACACCGCACACTTCGCGCTTCTTTTTAATTATTATTTTTTTTGTCAATTTCTTCTAACTTTTCTAGTTCTTCTAGTTCTTTTAAATCTTCTGGATTTTCTACTTCTAAAGTATCGTCTTCTCTTTCAGCATCTTTTAAAATCTTTACATCTTTAGCTTGATATTTTTTAAAAAATGTATCTTCTCCATCTTTAAATTTCACTTTTACTATTTCTTTTAATGTTTCCACTCCGGCAAACTTCGCCTTCGCCTTCTTCTGTTTTTACAATTGCTCCTATTTTTGGTAATCTAGCAAGTTTTTCTTCGTAAACCTCTTGCTCGTATTTTAAGCAGCACATAAGTCTTCCACAGTTTCCAGATATTTTTGATGGATTAAGTGATATGTTTTGCTCTTTTGCCATTTTTATAGACACTGTTTCAAAGCTCCCTAAAAATGAACAGCAGCATAATTCTCTTCCACATACTCCATTACCTCCGAAGCTTTCTTACTTCATCTCTTACTCCTATTTGTCTTAATTCTATTCTTGTTTTAAAAATAGCTGCTAAGTCTTTTACCAAATCTCTAAAATCTATTCTACCATCTGCCTTAAAAAAGAATAATAATTTACTTCTATCAAATTTATATTCAACATCTGTTAAAGTCATATCTAATCCATGCTCTTTTATTTTCTTTTCACAGATTTTTAAAGCTTCTTTTTCTTTTCTTTTATTTTCTTCATTTTGTTTTTTATCTTTATATGTAGCAACTCGAATTATCTTTTTTAGTGGCTTTTCTAACTTTTCGTCTGGAATTGCTCTGTTTGCAATTACTACTTCACCAAATTCTTTTCCCATGGAAGTTTCTACAACTACAAAACTTCCCTTATCTATTTTTATTCCATCAGGATCAAAAAAATATATTTTACCTGGTTTTTTAAACCTGACACCTATTATATTTGCCATGTATTTCCTCCCATATTGTAATTAAAAAATTATCTATTGTCATATCATAATTATAATTTTTCTTTAATCTTTCTTTGGTATCTTCTACGATTTTAATGCAGTTTGAATATTTTAAATTATCTATTTTTTCAAAAAATATTAAGTTTATATATTCTAAAATATCATCTGCATCCTCTTTTTGTTTAAATACTTTTTCTTTATTAGTAATTAAATCTAGTCTGCTCATATTTTCAATATTAGAAAATATATTATCAATAATCTTATAGTCCTCTGCTTTATCTTTTAAATTAAGTGCCTTTTGTACACTTCCATTTGCAATTCTATAAACTATTTCCGAAATATTAAAACAATTATATTTTGTTTCTAAAATAGTTTTCAAATTATCATTTGTTAATCTCTCAAATAAAATTTTTGTACATCTTGATTTTATGGTAGGTAAAAATAAATTGTCATTTGAGGCAACTAAAATAATTGTAACATATTCTGGTGGTTCTTCTAAAGTTTTTAATAAACTATTTTGTGCTTCTTTAGTCATACAATTACTATCATTTATTATATATACTTTTCTTTGTGATACAATAGGTTTTTCATAAACTTTTTTTGTAAGTTCTCTTATCTGTTCTATTTTTATATTATTATTCTCTGAATTTATAATATAAAAATCAGGATTATTATTTGAATCAAATTCAATACATGATTTGCACTCATTACAAGGCTTTGTATTGCCACTACACAATATAGCTTTTGCAAACTCTTTTGCAAAAAGCAATTTGCCAATGGAGCTCTCTCCAATAAACATATATGCATTTGCTATTTGATTTTTATTTATAATTTCTGTTAATAATTTTTTGTTTTTTTCATTTCCTATTATATTATTAAAAATCATATTATTTCCTTTATTTATAGATAAAATTATTAATCAATTTTTCCAAACTTATTAAAAGGCCAAAATCTAATCCATACTTTACTCTCAACTTTTTCTATTGGAATACATCCAAAACTTCTGCTATCTGTACTATGTGGTCTATTGTCACCCATTACAAAAACATAACCTTCAGGAACTATAATATCATTAAATGTTCCTCCATCTGTTGTTATTCCTTCATCTAAATATGGCTCGTCTAATTCTTGCCCGTTTAGATATACTTTCCCATCTTCTATTTTTATATGGTCTCCTTCTATACCTATAACTCTTTTTATATAACTTGTTTTTGTAAACTCAAGTACATAATATGAAAATTTTGAAAATAGTCCTTGTGGTTCATAGTTATATATTGCTACCGGATTATTCATATCTACATCATATAATGATGGTAATGACTCACTTGGTGCTTCAAAAGTTACAATATCACCTCTATTATAATCTCCATTTACTGTTCTTGTCCATCTACTAAGTATTAATCTTTGCCCTTCTTCTAAAGTATCATACATAGATGGTTGTTTTACAATAGTTGGAGTTGCTATATAATATCTAAATAATAAAGCAAGTACTACTGCTATTATTATGCAGTATACCCACTCTAATATATTTTTCACCTTAGGGCTTATATTTATATTTGGTTTTTTTAATTTCATTATTGTTCCTTCTTTCAAATAAGTTGCCTAATTTTTATTATACACAAATTATATCTGTTTTTCAATTGTTTTAATAAGATAAATTATAATTTATCTGAGAAGTGAGAAGTGGGATGTGGGAAGTGTGAAATTAGGGTAAGCCTTACGTAGCCTAACCCTAAAAATCACACCTCACACTTCGCACCTCTCACATCACAAAAACAAATTCCAATTTACTTCTGTTTTGTAGGTATTGTTATTACTACCTCTGTTCCTTCGTGTACTTTACTTTTTATATCTATTCTTCCATTATTTCTATCAAGTATTTCTTTTGCAATAGAAAGGCCGAAGTCCTGTTCCTCCCATTGCTCTTGTTCTTGCTTTATCTACTCTATAAAATCTTTCAAATATTCTATTTAAATCTTCTTCGGGTATTCCTATTCCATTGTCAATTATTTTCACATATGCATCATTATATACAAAGCCCACATATATCTTTATTGTTCCGCCTTCTCCTGTATATTTGATGCTATTAGATAATACATTTAAAATTACTCTTTCTATTCCATCTTTATCTGCATAAACGGCAGGAACATTTGCTGTAACAAAACACTCTGCTTTTTGTTTTTTCTTATCCATTTCAATTTGTAAATTTTCTTGTGCGTGCTTTACAAGCTCTCCCAAATCGAATTCTGTTCTTTCCCAATCAGTTTTATTATTGTCAAATTTAGATAATGTTAATAAATCATTTACTAATTTTGTCATTCTTACAGCTTCTGATGTAATTACATTTAAGAATTTTTCTTGTAGTTCTTTGTCATATTCACTTGTAGCTAATGTTTCTGCATAGCCTAAAATTGAAGTAAGTGGTGTTTTTAATTCGTGAGATACATCTGCTACAAATTCTTTTCTCATGTTATCTAGTTTTACATGTTCTGTAATATCTTGCACTAGTACCATAACACCAGCTGGTCTGTCATTCTCATCTTTAAATGGTGCAAAGAACATATTCAAATAGCTGTCTCCAAGCTCTACCTTTTGTTCTGTTGATGTCCAATTTTCTAAGTATATTATTTTTTCCATGTTTATATCTACTTTAATTTTTTTAAATATTTTTTCAAATGTATCTTCCTTAGATGTTATTTTTAATAATTTACTTGCTGCTGGATTAATATGTATAATACTTCCATCTATATTAAATGCTATAATTCCATCTGTCATATGAAGTAATATTGTTTCTATTTGTTTCTTTTGTCTTGTAACTTCATTTAAGTTTTCTCTTAATCCTGATGTCATAAGATTAAAAGCATTTACCAATTCCCCTATTTCTGTATTATTTTTTTTATCATCTAAATTTTTAATTTCTTCTTCTATATCTTTTCC
The DNA here is from genome assembly GCA_944391865.1 of uncultured Clostridia bacterium. Taxonomy (GTDB): domain Bacteria; phylum Bacillota; class Clostridia; order TANB77; family CAG-508; genus CAG-452. The sequence continues at coordinate 23,272 of CALXVD010000011.1, read as the reverse complement.
TTCGGCTATTTTTTTAGCATTTTTTATTAGTTTTGTTATAGGATTTACAATTGCTTTAGATGCAAATACCATTATTAAAATAGATATAATTAAAAATGTAATCGTTAATATAGAAAAAATTAAATTTCCAGTATTTATTGCATTTAATAATTCTATATTCCCATTACCTAAATTTATACTCTGAAGTCCATTTATATATACATATACAGGACCTACAAACATTATTAAAGCTAGCAAAATAATTACTAATATTACTTTTATTTGTACACTTTTAAACATTTTTTTACCTCACAAAAATAAATTGTAATTTTGGTGAATTCCGGTAATTTGGGGACGGTTCCATTTTTGCTGGTTAAAACCAGCAAAAATGGAACCGTCCCCAAATTACCGGAATTCACCAAATTACAATTCACCTAATTATTTCTTATATAATACCCTACTCCTCTTTTTGTAATTAATATTCTTGGGTTTGTAGTATCTTTTTCTATTTTTCCTCTGATTCTTCTTACTGTAACATCTACTGTTCTTATATCTCCATAATATTCATATCCCCAAACTTTTTCAAGCAATACTTCTCTTGTAATTACTTGTCCTGCTTGGCTTGCTAAGAATTTTAGTACTTCAAATTCTCTTAATGTTAAATCTATAACTTCTCCATCAACTTTTGCCTCGAATTTATCTAAATCTAATTCTAATGGCCCTACTATTATTTTTTTAGTTTTAGGATTATTATCATTTACAATATTTTCTTTTATCTCGGATTTTCTTAAGTTTGCTTTTATTCTTGCCATTAATTCTCTTACACTAAATGGTTTTGTTATATAGTCATCTGCTCCTAGCTCTAATCCTAGTATTTTATCTATTTCTTCGTCTTTTGCAGTAAGCATAAGAATAGGTACATTTAATGAGCTTCTTATTTTTTTGCATACTGTTAATCCGTCCATTTTTGGAAGCATTATATCTAATAAAATTAAATCTGGTTTTTTGTTAAGAGCGGTTTCTACAGCCGTTACACCATCGTTTGCTTCTAGAGTTTTATACCCTTCTTTCTCTAAATTATATACCAAAATATCTACTATTGGCTTTTCATCATCAACTATTAATATGGTTTTTTTATCTGTAGTTTCTTCCACAAAAGTCCCACCTTTCTTAACTATGACTTTTATTAATCTATTTATATCATATAACAAAATTTTAGACAAGATTTTTTTACAAAATCGTGACGAAAATATTACAGTTTTTAAGTCTACGGAATAATGCTGTTAGAACTAACAAAAATATTCAAAATTTCAACTGCTCTATTCGCAATTTTTGTATATCTTTCTTGTTTATCATTGATTTTTTCTTGTAAAGGAGGTAAAATTCCAAAATTAGCATTCATTGGTTGAAACTTTTTATTTTCAGAAGAGATATAATTTGATAGTGCTCCAATAACAGTTTCCCTTGGAAAGGAAATTAAGTTTTCATTTTTAAATATTTTAGTAGCATTTATTCCTGCAACCAATCCAGCTGCAATAGATTCAACATATCCTTCTACTCCTGTTATTTGTCCTGCAAAAAAAATTTTTGGTTTTTTCCTTAAGTTAAATGTATTTCTTAAAAGTACAGGTGAATTCATATATGTATTTCTGTGCATAACACCATATTTTACAAATTCTGCATTTTCTAGGCCTGGTATCATTGAAAAAACTCTCTTTTGTTCTCCGAATTTTAAATTTGTTTGAAATCCTACTAAATTATATAAAGTACCCAATGCATTATCCTGTCTTAATTGAACAATTGCGTATGGCCTGTTTCCAGTTTTTGGATCAGTAAAACCTACTGGTTTTAAAGGTCCAAATCTTATTGTTTCTTCACCTCTTTTTGCCATAACCTCAATGGGCATACATCCTTCAAAAATTTCTCTTTTTTCAAATTCATGTAAATTAACTACTTCTGCATTTATTAACTCATTGTAAAACCTTTTATATTCTTCTTCTGTAAATGGTAAATTAATATAGCTACTATCACTTTGTTTTCCATATCTATCTCCAAAAAAGCCTATATCCATATTAATACTATCTTTTTCTACAATTGGTGCAGCAGCATCATAAAAATAAAGTTTATTTTCACCCGTTAGTTTTATTATAAGCTCTTCCATCTTCTTAGATGTAAGTGGTCCAGTAGCTATAATTGTAATAATTCCATCATCTAAAGCGTCTGTATACTCTTTTCTTATAACTTCAATATTTTTAATACTTGCTATTTCTTTTGTTACTAATTCAGAAAATTTTTCTCTATCTACTGCTAAAGCTTGTCCTGCTGGAACAGCAGTTTTATCCGCGCACTTAATTAGCAAAGAATCAAGCATCCTCAATTCTTCTTTTAACAAACCGCAAGCATTTGTAATAGAATTAGATTTAAAAGAATTACTACAAACAATCTCCGCTAAATTACTATTAGAATGAGCTGGCGAAAAAACATTAGGTTTCATTTCGTATAATTTTACTTTTATTCCTCTTTTGGCAATTTGATATGACGCTTCTGATCCTGCTAATCCTCCTCCAATAACTCTTATATATTTTTCCATACATCAAACTCCTTTTCTATTTTGAAATTTTACAGACAGACTTTTTCCTTGCAAATTTATTTAAATGATTTTTTTAGATAGACTTTACTCTTTCTAAGGCTCCTACTATCCTAGATATCTTTGCTTCGCTAATTTTTAACAAATCTACTATTATGAAAAAATATTACCATTTGCAAATGAAACAAAAAAATTAAAAGATGAATTTAAAAGATATTGATTTTGAAAATTCATTTTAGAAATTTCCTGTAACATTAAAACAATTCATTTTGTTTTTATATCATGCTTGCTCCAATTATTCCAGCATCATTTTTTAGTTCTGCAATTAAAATCTTAGGAACATTCTCTTTGTTATATAATTCAACTTTTTCGGACATTTTTTTCTCTAATCTCTCCAAAAATATTTCTTTGTAATGTGCAAAACTACCTCCTATTGATATTGCTTCAGGTTCTAAAATATTTATTAGATTACATATTCCTATATTTAAATATTCTATGTAATTTTTTAGTATAAGACTAAGCTTTTCGTTTTCTTTATTATTTAATATAAACTCTCTTATTTGCTTTCCATCTGAATTTGGCAAATTAAATTCATTTTTTATTTTTTCTTTTAATCTTTTCATAGATGCATAACTTTCAAAACAGCCATTTCTTCCACAATTACATCTTATACCATCTTTTTCGATTACCATATGTCCAACTTCAAATCCGGAATATCTCTTAGGCTTTAAGAGTTGTCCGTTCAAAAATGCTGCTCCTCCAACTCCAGTTCCAATAATTAAAAATAAAGCGTCATCATAATTTTTTAAACTTCCATATTTATTTTCTGCCATTGCTGCACATTTGGCATCGTTTTCCAGTTTTATATTACAATTAAAATTTTTAGTTAAAAAATCAGCAATTTTTAAATTTTGTATTCCTAGATTTTCTGCCTTTACTACCACTCCATTTGATACAGTTCCCGGAAATGCAATTCCTATGTTTTCTATATTTTTTAAATCAATTGAGCCTCTTGCGGTTATTTCATTGATTAATGTATTTATGGTATTCATTACAACATCTGACATATCTTTTTCTTGAGTTAAATAATCCTTTTCTTGTTTAAAAATTATTTTTCCGTCATTATCTACAATTCCTAGCCCTATGTGGCTTCCGCCTACGTCTATACCTATATTCATTGTTTCTCTCCTTTTAAATAACTAAAACTTCCCATTTGTCGAATTGGGGGAAAAAGGGGTCTGACCCCTTTTTCCCCCTTTTTTTGTATCAATTATAAGTATGCCGAAAATAACCATGTTCCCATATATAAATTTATCATTGGAACTAAAACTACAATAGTTACAAATATTAATAGTATTCCGACAATTAAATAGACAACTTGAGGTAATACTTTCATAATCCTATTCATTATATTATCTATATCTATTTCCAAATACTCTAATAATTTTTCCATCATTTCTGCAAGGTCAGTTTGCATACCTATTTTTAGCATTTCAGTTATCATTGGACTTGATAATCCTGACTTTTCAAATGGCTCAATCCAACTTTGACCAATAAGTATATTGTTTATTGATGACTCAATTAAGGAGAGCATAACTAGGTTATGCGCTACACTTTTACTTGTTTCCAAAGCTTCTTGTATTCTCATTCCGTTTCTAATGTTAAGTAATATTGCTTTCATCAATCTAGAAAAATCAATTGCATATATTAATGATCCAAATATTGGCATTTTGTATTTAAAATAGTCATAATTATATCTTCCTTGTGGAGTTTTTATATATAGATATAATCCTATTACTATTGCTGCAATTGTTCCTACTGGCAAATACCAGTACTTAATGATATCATCTAACACACCTTTAAACCACAACGTAACTGCAGGTAATTGATCTGTGCTTCCTACTTGATCAAAAACTCCTTGAAGTATTGGAACTCCTATTAATGTTCCTCCAACTAATAATAGTAATAATACTCCAAATTGAATAAGGTTTGGAAGTAAAATACTTTTTACCTTTTTTGTTAATGCTGCACTTTCATCTAAATATTTTACAGCTTGTTCTAATGCTCTTGTAAGTGATCCGAGATAATTCTCCAACTTTTATCATATTAATATATATTGGTTGAAAAACACCAGTATAGTATTCCATAGTAGTATACATATTTTCGCCGGCCTCTACTCCAAGCAAAATATCTTCTAATATAGCTCTAAAAGAAGGATTTTCTGTGCTTTCTATTATTGTAGATAATGCATGTATATTATTAAAGTTTGCTTTTTTTAATAAATAAAAATCCTGTGTAAAAACCACTATATCTCTGTTTGATATTTTAACATCGCTAAATAAAATTTTTTTTGCTTTTTGTGCAAATCTGCTACTTCTTGATTCCATGTTCCTTGCAATTTCTTGTGCTCTAACATTTTTTAGAACACTATCACTACTTTCTACGTTTTTTTTCTGTTTTTTAATAATTTTGCTAGCCTTTTTATTTACTTGTATTTGTGTAACTTTTATAGGCATAAGTCCATTATTCTTAAGTTTTTTTAGTAATACAAATTTATTTAATTCTTCTACTCTGTTTCTTACTATTTGTCCTTTTTCTGTAACTGCTTTATATATATATAAAGGCATTATGGATCCTCCAATCTTTAATTGTTTCCTCTTCTTATTTTCATTTGCATAATTGTTCTATTTAAACTTTCTATGTTTTTTTCTTCGATTTGAGATTTAGCTTGCTCTAATGTAATTTTTTCGTCTACAAACAACTTTGCTATTGAATTTATTAAGCTTATGTTTCCTTTATCTATATTTCCCTGAATTGCATCTTCTAATTCTGCAACGCTAAATTTTTCTTTTCTTATACACCCTGCAACTACATTGTCAACTACCATTACCTCAGGTAATAAAACAAGTTTTCCATCTACTCCTTTTAGTAGTCTTTGTGATATAACAAGTTTTAATAAAGATGACATTAAGTATTTTATACTTGCCTGGTCTCTAACTTCATAAAAGTTTATCATTCTATCTATTGTTTCTGCACATGATTTTGTATGAAGAGTTCCAATTACTAAGTGTCCTGATTCCGCCATATCTATTGCTGCTTCCATTGTTTCTTTATCCCTTATTTCTCCGGATTACTAATATATCACAGTCTTCTCTTAAAGAGTTTTTTACACCATCTCTAAAATTAGGAACATCCTCCCCTTTTCCTACTTCTTTTTGTACTATTATAGATTTTTTACATGTATGTTTAAATTCAACTGGTTTCTCTAATGTTAATATTTTTTTATTTTGTGTTTCATTTATTTCATTTATTAGTGCATTTAATGTGGTAGTCTTTCCTGAATTAGTTTTTCCTGTTACTAAAATTAGCCCTTGAGGTTGATATGTCATACGTCTTACTATATCAGGAACTCCTAGCTCTTCAAATTTTGGTAATGTATTTTTTATAATTCTTAAAGTAAAAACCGGAATATCTCCTGCTGAAGAAATATTTACCCTTAATCTTATATCACCATATTCATATGATGTATCTATCCTTTTAATCTCTTTATATGTTTCATCTTTATCAATATTTCCTCTTACAAAATAGTCGTAAGCCTCATATAATTCATCTTCTCCTATAACATCTTCTGTCTCAATTTCTTTTAACTCTCTTGCAATTCTTAATACTGGTTTTAATCCATAAATTAAATGAACATCAGATGCATCTTTTTCTATTGCAATATCTAATACTTTATTAATATTTAACATTAGATTTCCTCCTTAGTTTTCCCTACTATTAATCAATATATAATTAACTTTTTATCTATTTCATCTAGTGTAGTAATTCCATTTAGTACTTTATTTATTCCGTCAACAACCATTGGTTTAAATCTTCCTTTTAATGCTTCATTTCTAATTTCTATGCTAGATGCTCCATTTACTATTAATTCTTTTATGTTGTCATCTATTGATAGTATTTCGAAAATTCCTATCCTTTCAAAATATCCGCTTCCATTACATTCTTTGCATCCCACTGCATCATAAGTATATTTTCCATCCAAATCAAAGTCAACATTATATTTGCTTCCTATACGGTTTATAATATCTTTTTCTTCTTGTGTAAATTCTCTCTTTTTTGCACATTTTTTACATAATCTTCTTACTAATCTTTGAGATACTGAAGTTCCTACCGTACTAGATATATCATAATTAGAAACTCCCATTTTTCTAAGTCTTGTAATTACTTCTATACTATCTATTGTGTGAATAGTAGATAGAACATAGTGTCCTGTTTGCCCAGCTTGCAGAGCAATTTCAGCAGTTTCTCTATCCCTTATTTCTCCGAAGTAAAATAATATCTGGGTCTTGTCTTAAAACAGTTCTTAATGAATCAGAAAATCTAAGTTTTTCGTTGATTTCTATTTGGTTTAATCCAGGAATTCTTATTTCTACTGGATCTTCAATTGTTGTTATGTTTATTTCTGGTCTATTCAAATAATCTATTATACTATATAAAGTTGTTGTTTTTCCTTCACCTGTTGGGGCTGCAATTATTGTAATACTATTTCTTTTATTAAAACTTGATTTAATTAGTTTTTCATCTTCTGGAAATCCTAAATCGGCAAGACCTCTTATATTTAAATTCTTTTTTAATAATCTTAAAACAAATTTTTCTCCATATATATTTTTTTGAGAAGAAACACGAATATTGTAATCTGGGTACATTATAATTCTACCATCTTGAGATTCTTGCTTTTCTTGAAACATATTAGATATTGCTTTTAGCCTTCCTATTATTTGCGATTGCTTATCCTTAGAAATTTTGGCGGCATTAACAAGTTCTCCATCTATTCTATATCTAACTCTTACTTCGTTCTCTAATGGCTCAATATGAATGTCACTTGCTCTTTTCTTCATTGCAGTTTTAATTATGCTATCAACAAGACCTGTTGTGTCTGCATTTGAATTTATATTTTCACTTGCTGTTCCTTCAAAAGACTCTAATATATCGTCAATATTTTTTTCAAAAGTAATGTATCTTTCCATTATTAGACCCTTATTCAAAAGGATTAGCCTTACTGTATCAACAGCTCTTTTATTAAGAGTATCTGCAAAACATACTTTTATTTTATTTCCTACTATTTCAAAAGGAATAGCTTTATTTTGTCTTGCAACATCCATAGAAATATAGTCTGATATATTTAAATTTACATCACTTTTTGTAAGAATAATTGATTTTTCATCTAATATATCTCCTAATGCCTCAATAAGTGCATATTCATCACATAAATTTAATATATTTATTATTTCTATTATTCTTTTGTCTGGATGCTCTCTTTGATAATCTAAGGCTTTATTTATATCCTCTTCACTTACTAATCCTCTTCTTACAAGTTCAACACCTATTGGTCCTTTTCTTTTTGTATCCATACTGTTTTACCTCCTCTTTTGCATATACTAATATCTATTATAAAACATTTTTGTTTAATTTAATATAAGTTTTGTATTATTACATAAAATTACCAATTGATTTTAAGCTATTTTTGCTCCCATATTCCTGTAATATTTCCATTTTTAGTAAATATATCTGGTACTGTGAAGTTTTCATCGATTTCAAAAAGCTTATTATAATTATCTTCTTTTTGTATATATTTGTTTGTATTTGCATATAAATACACAATATTATTAGTAACATTATTTATTGCATATCTAGGTGTCCATTTCCATACTTTTAAATCATCTACATCAACTTCATCATCGATATTGAGCGTGCTAGTTGTAATTAGTACTGTTGGGAACTCGCCTTTATTATAGTTATACCAACTAGTATTATCATCTGTGCATACTTTCCAAACATTTTCAGTAAAATTTATAATTTTTATTGGATATACTCTTTCTTCATCTGTTTTTTCTATTAAATCTAAATCTGGAACATTAGGTGTCACTAAATTTTCTCTTGATTTAGCTCTACTTATTTTTATCTCTTGCTCTCTACTACCTAATTCATATTTTACAGTAATTGTAATTTTTTTTACTAAATCTAGTTTTTCATCTTCAGTCGTATTTTCAGGGTAATGATTTTCTATTTTCAAAAGAATTTTAAATGGTGTTGTTAATTTTTCCTCAGGTTTTCCCATACTAACTTCTGCATCTTCCCTTGGTGTTGTAGTATTTTCTTGATAGTAATATTTGTTATTAAAATAATTAGTTATATTTTCTGCGTTTATATCATCATAATATGATTTATCTACATATTCAAAAATATCTGTAATATAACCATTTGCTTTGCTAATTCTTTTTGTAGATGTAGTTGCTAAATAAATATTATATGTTAGTGTTGCAATTAATCCAGAAAACAAAACAATTACTAATACTGCAATTAAAGCATCTGAAGTTGCAAAACCATTTTCTTTTCTTATATAATTTTTTTTCATCATTGTACTCCCCACTATTTTTAAAGTTATAATATTGGAATAAAATTTTGAATTATCAAAAAAGCTATATTGGTAAAACATAAATAATAACCTATTGGAATATTTACTGATTTTATATCTTTATTTGATTCTTTGCTATTTTTCTTTTTTAAACTCATTTCTTTTATTGCAATAAGTAGTAATGTAAATATTATGCTTATTATTACAACTTCTTCTTTACTTGCAATTGCAAAATATGAGCATAGTGATAATATTTGAAAAGTATAATTATCTTTTCCATTTTTTCTTAAATATACTGTGTTTGCAAAAGTAAAAATAAGCATCATTAATAAATACATAACATATCTATATATACTTGCACCTACTATATATAGATATATTATATATATTGTTTCTATAATTAAACCAAATAACAAAACTATAGAAGAAATACTATGATTTTCTTTTTCTATTCCACCTATTATAAATAATGTGCTAATATAAAATATACCGAACACAAAGTAAACAAGTTTTGAAACTTCCAATTCATAGAAATTAAATTTTAAAGATAATGCAAATAATAAAAATACAATTCCTGAAAATACTTCTAAAAGTAAATATCTAATTCTAATTTTTTCTCTGCAATATCTGCACTTACCTCCAAGAAATATGTAACTAAATATTGGTATCATATCCCAAAAACCCAATTTATGATTACATTTTGGGCAGTAAGATCTACTATGTGTAATATCTTGTCCTAGCGGTATTCTATATATTGCTAGTGAAAAAAAACTTCCAAATAAACTTCCAATTATAAATATTATTGCATATATTAATATCTCCACTTGTTTCTCCTTCTATTATAGCAATTTAGGCATATACATTAATGCTTTAATGCATATGCCCCTTTTAGCAAATTGTATTAACTTAAATAATTATTGTCAATCTACAATTGCATTTATAGCATTTATTCCTGTTACTTTACCATCTGCAGTATTATATTCTATAAAGTCTGAATTAGTTTCTCTTGTTTGTTCTGCTTTCCATTTTTCACCAGCTTCATCAGCCTTTTTGAATAGACCTGAATCTAAAGCAACTGTTATAGTAACTGCTACTAATATTAACATTACTATGATTGTAATTACTAGAGCTACTAATGTGATACCTTTTTGTCCTTTCATCATTTGTTCCCCTCCTCTTTTTTATTTTTTTGTATATATTATTTAAAATAAATAATACCGATTATTGTTTTCCAGAAGTATTAAAATAAACTTCTTTATCTGAATTACCTTCCACATTGTTTTGTGTAATATTGTTATTTACGTTATTTTGAGCATTTGTATTTACATTATTTTCATTTCCGTTTGTATTGCTACTTGTATTTGTGTTTGTTGTTTCTTGAGAATAATCTACAAAAGGATTTGCCTTTCCTTTATCGTAATTGTCATTAGATTCATATAATTCAAGATCTCTATCATCTACACGAAATGTTGTTACAATGTTTTCTTCTCCTGATACACTTTCTTTTAGTTCTTCTTTTATATCATCTGGTAAATCATAAGACTGTATTTTTACTGGTACGACTTTGTTTGTAGGAATATGATCATAAAAAAGTATTCCAAGAACAAGTATTATAGCTATTAAAATTAGAATAACAATTAATGTCTCTCTAACTATTGTCTTAAACATATTAACCTCCATTATCTATTATTATCTAATAATATTTGAACATTTCTAACTGTAAATGTAGCTTGAAGTATACTTCCATCTGTTTTTTTAGGAGTATTATCTTCTTCTGAATCACTATCTTCATTATTTGTATTTTCTGCATTTTCTTGATTATTTGTATTATTATTTTCTTCATTACTATTTGTATTGTTATCAGTTTCATTATTTTGCGTTTCATCATCACCTAAAGTAATTTCTGAAGAAACTGCAAAGTTTTCTATGTCAAAATTTAATTGTTCGTCATCTTCTATATCATATATAAAATCTGTTATACTTACATAGCTTCCAATTAGTGTAAACTCTAAATCATATGTGTTATCTGTTTGCGTTGATTTTAAATCTAGATTTAAAATATTTACTCCTCTATCTTTTCTGTAATTTCCTAGCACAGTCCATAGATAATCTATTTCGTATATTTTAGTCTGTGTTACACCAATTTCTTCATCATCTTTTGCATATGCCTTTTTATTGTCGTATTCTTGTTTGCTTAATTTTAAAGATTTTATAGCGTTTTCTAAATTATCTACTTCATTTGGATAAGTTTTATTTGAAATCTCATTTGCTTCTTCAAATTTATTTTCTAAATTAGAACTAGCGGCCTTAATATCTTTTATACTATCCACTTTAATAAAACCAATATTAATGCTTTTTGCAAAAATTACATAAGACAAAACTAATAATATAATTATTAAAATTGCAATTAATATTTTTTTCACTCTAATCTCCCTCTACCTTTATATTATATTTACCATTAATATGGTAAATTTCCTTCTATATTTATAACTATAAATTCATCTTGTCTAACTCCAGAATCTGCAGTAACATCTGTTAAAATTACTTCGTTTTTAATTTTAGCTATAAAATATCCAAGTTGTTCATATTCTTTAGATTGAGCTTGTATATTTATTGTTTTTCCAGATGGATTACTTACTGATATTAATTGTACTTCTTTTGGAATATTGAACATTATTTGTGTTAAGAAATTTGGCAAAGCGTTCTTTTTAGCATAACTTTGTGTAAGCATATCATTTGCTTCGTTTATTTTCTCAACTAATGAATTATATTGTGCTGCTCTTTCATTAATATTTTTTGTATTTGTAGTTATTTCTGCAATTTTACTATTTGAATCACTTAAATAACTATCTATTTCTTCTTGTTTATTATTAATCTGACCCATCAATACTTTTGTAAATACAGTATATATTATTAATAAGATTAAAATTGCCCCTGCAAATCTAAGCATATTAATTTCTATAACATCTAAACCTTTGCTAAAATCAGTTTTGAACGAATTTTTTATTTTTTCTATGAAGTTTTCTCCACTCAAGTTATTTTTATTGCTATTTTTCTTTTGATTTTTAGATCCTCCAACTTCAATTGATAGCACCTGTCCAAGTTGTTCAAATACACTTATGTTTTTAAAGTTCATTTCCTTTTTGCCTATTCCTAATCCACTAAGTGCCAAAGATATTGCAGAGTTAACTTCTATATAATCTTTAATGTTTAATTTAACATTTGTCTTTTTTATAAAATATGGTATTAATATTTCGCATTTTTTATCTGGAAAATTTTCTTGAAAATATAAATCAATATTATTTATTGCAGCTGCAAGTCCTGTAATATATATGTCACTGATTTCTATTCCATTTTCTTTTATTATGTCTTTTACGTCCTCTACTATATTGTATAATGTTGGCATTACATCTTCCATATATTCATTTTCTTCAACTTGAAGATTTCTTCCCTGTGAAGTATATATAGTTGTGTTTTTGCATATTTCATATGCTTTTGCGTAAGAATTTTCTTTTACTATTATGTTGTCTAAAATTTCCTTCATGCCTTTTTCTATTATATCTACTCTCTGAATTTCTCCATTAACTAAAGTAGTTACAGAAGTAGTTCTTTCTATATTTATAATAACAGTATTAGAATTTACGCTAAATCTATTCAAATTCATAATGCTTATAGGCATTGGAACCATTGTATTTACTTTGTAGCCATCTAACACTTGCAATTTTTGTGCAATTCCTGATTTTTCTACATAAGCATATAAACTAGTTACTTTATCTTTATCATCTAAATTCGGTACTAATGTATTTCTATATTCAAGTGCATTTCTATTTTTTGAATTTTCATTGCAAAAATAATCGAATTCTGTACCAACTGCTTTTTCTAAATCTTTTTTATTTAATAAACTAAATAAATTTATATAAGTATATTTTTCATCAGTTAAATTAACACTAATAGGTGTCTTATAACTGTATGTTTCATTTATTATCTGTTTTACTGTTTCTTCGATATTTTCATAGAATTTCATGCCAAATGAATCAATTCTTATGTTTTCATGATCTTTAGAAAGTTTTGCATATTTAATTATATTATTTTCTATATATAATCCTAAACAGCTTGACATCATTTTCTCCTTAGTTTTTATTATTATGATTTACTTTTTTTTATAATTGATACTTGAACTTTTTATATCTTTTAGCAAAAAATTCAATTTTACCTAATTTTTCTTCAGAAATATTTTATATTAAATAAGTAAAAAGTCAATATTTTTGGTTTAATTGTAATTCAAATGTAATATAAATGTAATATATTGTTTTAAATTATTTTTTATTAATTCCGTTGTATATTTTTAGTATTTTTGGAAAATATAAAAACAAGATTTTTTGTTGGAGGTTTTTATATTATGACAATTGAAAAACATTTAAAATTAACAGGTGTTTCAAATGTTTCTTGGAAAGATGCAATAAACAAAACTATAATGGAAGCATCTAAAAGCATTGATTATCTTTCATCTGTAACTGTTTTAGAACAGAAGGCAAAAATAGATGGTAACAAAATAGTAGAATATTATTCTACTATTGATTTGACTTTTAATATAGATGAAGCAAGGCAATAACAAAGGAGGTATTTTTAATATGGAGCCAATAAATACTCAAAAACAATACCAAGACTATGTTGATAAGAAATCGCCTAATTCTCCTATTTTGAAAAATTGTTTAAATAGTTTCTGGGTAGGTGGTTTAATATGCACTATTGGTCAATTCGTAATGGAAATATGTAAATATAGAGGTCTTGATACAGATGTTAGTAGCACTATTACATCAATAATATTAATATTTTTAAGTGCTTTCCTTACAGGCCTTAATTTATTTAATAAAATTGGAAAATTTGCCGGAGCTGGATCTCTTGTTCCTATTACAGGTTTTGCAAATTCTATTGTATCACCTGCTATGGAATATAAATCTGAAGGCTATGTTATGGGTGTAGGTGCCAAAATGTTTACGGTAGCAGGTCCCGTACTTGTTTACGGAATTTCAACCTCTATACTAGTTGGAATTATATATTTGATTTTTAATACGCAATCTATAACATTGGTGTAAATTTTATTATTTGTATAAATTGTAATTTGTTTTTGTGATGTGTGAGGTGCGAAGTGTGAGGTGTGATTTTTAGGGCTAGCTACGTAAGGCTTACTCTAATTTCACACTTCCCACATCCCACTTCTCACTTCTCATTCAAATTACAATTTATGAGGAGGTTTTATGCAAAAATTAGGTAAACAAACTATTAAATTCGATAGTCCAATAACAATAACTGAAACTGCTTCTATTGTTGGTCCTAAAGAATCAAATGGACCACTTGCTAAATATTTTGATAAATGCTTAGAAGATGAATTCTGGGGAGAAAAAACATGGGAAAAAGCAGAAAGCAAAATTATTAAAGAAGCAGTTAGCATGAGTGTGGTTAAATCTAAAGTTTCTTCTGATAATATCGATTACTGTTTTGCAGGAGATCTATTAAATCAATGTATTTCTTCTAGTTTTGGTTTAAGAGATTTAGGTATTCCCTTTTTCGGAATCTTTGGTGCTTGTTCTACATTTGTAGAAGCGTTAAGTCTTGCTTCAGTATTTGTAGATGGAGGGGCAGCTAAAAATATAATTGCAGCAGTATCTAGTCATTTTTGTAGCGCAGAAAAACAATTTAGATTTCCACTAGAACTTGGGAACCAAAGGCCTCCTAGTGCACAGTGGACTGTAACAGGCGCAGGTTCTGCCATAGTATCAAAAGGAGGAGAAGGACCATTTATAACGAGCATAACAACAGGTAAAATAGTTGATATGGGAATAAAAGACGCAAATAATATGGGAGCTGCAATGGCACCAGCATTTGTAGATACACTTATTACACATTTTAAGGATACTGGCAGAAATCCTAGCTATTATGATGGAATTTTTTCTGGAGATTTAGGATATATAGGTAAAGAAATAGCAATAGAGCTTTGTCAAACGCAAGGATATAACATAAAAAACAACTATAATGACTGTGGGGTTATGATATTTGATAAAGAAACTCAAGATACTCATTCTGGTGGTTCTGGTTGTGCATGTTGCGGAACTGTATTTTCTGGATACTTATTTAATCAATTAAAGCAGAAGAAATATAACAAAATATTGGTTATAGCAACTGGTGCATTAACGAATGCCACATCTTCCCAACAGGGCGAATCTATACCAGGTATTGCTCATGCGGTTTCTATAGAAAACTCAATTAATTAAATTGTAATTTGAATGTGAAGTGAGAAGTGGGATGTGGGAAGTGTGAAATTAAGGTAATCCTTACGTAGCCTAACCCTAAAAAGCACACCTCACACATCGCACCTCACACCTCACAAAAACAAATTACAATTTATAGAAAGGAATATGTTATGCAAGATTTTTTTAGTAATTTAGATTGGATGCAATTCTTAAAATGTTTTGTTGTAGGTGGGTTAATTTGTGTTGTTGGTCAAATTCTGATTGATAAAACAAAACTTACTCCAGCAAGAATACTTGTTATTTTTGTAACAACGGGGGCAATTTTGCGGCGGACTTGGAATATATAAATACTTAGTTGATTTTGCTGGTGCCGGAGCAACTGTTCCTCTTACTGGGTTTGGTAATTTACTTGCAAAAGGTGCGATACAAAAAGTTCAAGAAATCGGATTAGTTGGAGCTTTCACTGGAGGAACTGCTGCTGCTGCCGGTGGAATTGCAGCTGCCATTTTCTTTGGATACATCGCTTCTCTTATTTCAAAGCCAAAAATGAAAAAACAATAAATTGTAAAAAAAGAAGTCAGAATTGACTTCTTTTTTTATTATGCGTTTTATGCATTTTTTGCAATATTTGCAATTTCAGCAAATGCTTTGCTATCATTTACAGCTAAATCTGCTAACATTTTTCTGTTTATATTTACATTAGCTTTTTTTAATCCTGCTATCATTTTGCTATATGTTGTTCCATTCATTCTTGCTGCCGCATTTATTCTTGTAATCCATAATTTTCTGAAATCACTTTTTTTATCTTTTCTTCCAACATATGCATATGATAAAGACTTTAATACTGCTTGATTTGCATTTCTAAATCTATAACTTTTTGCTCCAAAATATCCTTTTGCTTGTTTTAAAACTTTTTTGTGTTTTTTTCTTGTTATTCTTGCTGTTTTTACTCTTGCCATCTATCTCACCCTTTCCTTTTTATCTATTTTTACATATAAATCAAAAGCAAGTAATGCTAGGCAAATTTATAAATAAATACCGCAGGCGTGCTTTTGCACGTTGAGGATTTTATTTTTAAATTTAACAACGCAGTACGCAGCTTTTCATTTATATGAACTTAATTTCCATATGGTAATAGCTTCTTAACACCTGCTTCGCATGTTTTATCTGCATAAGCATTTACTCTTCTTGACATCTTTTGTCTTTTTGTTTTTGTTGCTAATCTATGTCTTGAATTAGCTGATGTTCTTTTTACTTTTCCTTTTGCTGTATAAGAATATCTTTTTGATGCTGCTTTATTTGTTTTTAGTTTTGGCATATCTTTACCTCCTCATTTTACTTTTATTTATTATTTGGTGCTAGTATTATAAACAAGTTTTTTCCTTCTAGTATTGGTTTTTTTTCTATTGATGCAACTTCATTTAACTCCTCTGCAAACTTATTTAATACTTGTTCACCTAATTTCACATAATTTAGTTCTCTTCCTCTAAATCTAACTGTAATTTTAACTTTGTTTCCATCATTTAAGAATTTTTTAGCATTTTTTACTTTAAAATTAAAATCATGTTCTTCGATGTTTGGTGTAACTCTTAATTCTTTAATTTCAAATGTTTTTTGTTTTTTCTTAGATTCTTTTTCTCTTTTAGCTTGTTCGAATTTATATTTTCCATAATCCATTAATTTACAAACTGGATTTTCTGGATTTGAAGAAACTAAAACTAAATCTAAGTTTTTGTCCATTGCAAAATTTATTGCATCACGTATCGGCATTTTATTTAGTTTGTTACCTTCGTTATCAATTACTTGAACTTCTTTAAACCTAATCTGCTCGTTAATTAGTAAGTCTTGTTTTATTTTAATTCACCTCCAGACAAATGAAAATCTTCGTCTTGCGTTGTCAAACTTCATTCAAAATTTTTCGATGTACTTTTGTACTATCTTAAAATTTTTCATTTGTTTTCCTAGCAATACTCGTTTTTGATTTGTCTCACCTTTCTTCTTTTTATTTTTAGTAAAACAAATTAAAAAACTTGTTCTAAAGAACAAGTCAATCCACATATTTATTTACATTACCATAAATTTTGTAATTTAAATAATAACCTTTTTCCTTTATGGTTAAGGTGAGAAGTGGATTCTTCTTCTTTAATCTTTATTATAATAAACTATTTTTTATAAAAAGTCAAGGTTTTTGTTGACTTTTTTTTATTTTTATATTAAAATAGTTGGGTATGAAATATTGGCATAAGATTATATTTATCCTATTACCCGGTAGACTAAAATATATTCTTATACTAAATTTAAAAAATAATAAAGATTTTATATGATTGGAGGAACATTTTTAATGAACAATACAACATATATGGCAAAAAATAATGAAGTTGAAAGCAAATGGTATATAATCGACGCTAGTCAAAAACCATTAGGTAGAGTTGCTGCAGAAGCTGCAAAATTATTAAGAGGAAAACATAAACCAACATTTACACCAAATCAAGATACAGGTGATCATGTTATTATATTAAATGCAAAAGATGTTATATTAACAGGAAAAAAATTAGACCAAAAAATATATAGACATCATTCTGGATATATTGGAGGAATGAAAGAAACAGTTGCAAGAGATATGCTTTCTAAAAATCCAGAAAAAGCAATGATGCTTGCAATAAAAGGAATGCTTCCTCATAATAGATTAGGAAGAAAAATGATTAATAAAGTAAGAATATATGCAGGAGCAGAACATGAAAATCAAGCACAAAAACCTGAAGTTTGGGAGGTAAAATAATATGGCAACAAAAAAAGAAAAAATAACATTTTATGGAACAGGAAGAAGAAAAAAATCTATAGCTAGAGTAAGAATTATGAACGGTAATGGAAATATTACTGTAAACAACAAACCATTAGATGAGTTCTTTGGTGTAGAAACATTAAAAGTTATTGTAAAACAACCATTATCTGCAACAAATTCATTAGATAAATTTGATGTTATAGCAAAAGTTACTGGTGGAGGTATTAGTGGTCAAGCAGGAGCAGTAAGACATGGTATTGCAAGAGCTTTAGTAGAAGCAAATAGCGAATATAGACCAGTTCTTAAATCTGCTGGTTTTCTAACAAGAGACGCTAGAATGAAAGAACGTAAAAAATACGGACTTAAGAAAGCAAGAAAAGCACCACAATTTTCAAAAAGATAGAAAGAGTTTTTTACAAAACATATCAAACCTCAGAAGTTTCAACACTTCCGAGGTTTTTTGTTGTTTACTATTAAATTAACAAAAAAAACACTATTTTTTGAAATAGTGTTTTTGGGTTCGAATTGCTGATTATATATTAATAATTCTCTGCTTTTAATTCGAAGTATGCTTTTGGATGTGCACAAACTGGACAAACTTCTGGAGCTTCTTTTCCAATGTGTATATGTCCACAATTTCTGCATTTCCAAATTTTATCTCCATCTTTACTAAATACTAATCCGTTTTCAACATTTTCTAATAATTTTTTATATCTCTCTTCATGTTCTTTTTCTATTTTAGCAACTCCTTCAAATAATTCTGCGATATGATCAAATCCTTCTTCTCTAGCTTCCTTTGCCATTCTATCATACATATCTGTCCATTCGTAGTTCTCTCCTTCTGCTGCAGCTTTTAAGTTTTCTGCTGTTGAAGGAATTCCGTCATGTAATAATTTAAACCACATTTTAGCATGTTCTTTTTCGTTATCTGCTGTTTCTTGGAATATTGCTGCTATTTGTTCATATCCATCTTTTTTTGCTTTGCTTGCAAAATATGTATATTTGTTTCTTGCTTGTGATTCCCCAGCAAATGCCTCCATTAAATTTTTTTCTGTTTTTGTTCCTTTTAAATCTGCCATTATTATACCTCCTTATATCATATCTTTTCCTTATATATTTATATCATATAAGATTTATAAAATCAAGCATAGATTAAATTAGAATTTGTTTTTGTGAAGTGAGAGGTGCGAAGTGTGAGGTGTGCTTATTAGGGCTAAGCTACGTAAGGATTACCCTAATTTCACACTTCCCACATCCCACTTCTCACTTCTCATTCAAATTCCAATTTATTCTATAATGTCAACTGCATTATCCATATCCATTCCTTCTAAATTATAATATGATTCTGGAACTCCTCCCACTACTACTGTTTCTACTAATAAAACCTGATTTACCAAAGATTCTTCTATTGTTTTATATTGAGTAACAATACTAACCTTACAAGTTAACTCTAAATATATTCTATATACAGTTTGATTAATACCTTGTGATTCAAACTCATTTTTTATTTCAGTTAAAATATTTCCCGTCGGAATTACCATTATATTAATATTAGGACCGCTTCCTGATAAATACTTATTACCTGTAATTGCTCCTAAAGGAATAGTAATATATTCATTTTGCAACTCTTTAAATTGCCTTTCAGCCTCTAACGCAATATCTGATGCTATCTTATTAATTGTAACCACATCTGTTTTTAATATGTTATTTTCACCATCCTTTTCTATTTGTACAATGTTTTTATAATCGGTATTATCTAATATTCTATTAGAAGCATCGTTCATTATATATGTTCCTATTTGCCTTGCTTTTTCTATACATAGCTCTTCGAAAATGGGATTTATTGATTTATATATGCTATAAAATGTAATTACTGTTATTAATATTATAATAAAAATGCTAAAAAATTTTTTAGCATTTTTATTAAATCTTTCTGTTTTAGGAATTTTTATTCTCCTTCTAGAATATATACTATCCATAATTTTATACCGCTACGCTTCTATTTACAAACTTAGGAATATATAATTGCTGCCCTGGATATATTTTGTTTACATCTTCTATATTATTTACTCTTGCTATATCTTCGATTGTACTTTTAAATTTTTTTGCAATTTGCCACAAATTATCCCCTGGTTTAACAAAATAAATAACCATACTATATATGTTATTTTGTCTTGAATCTTCCATGGCAATTTCATTAATAATATTTATATTTTCATTTTTACTAATAGCAATATTAAATTCTAATTCAATTTTGGCTTCAATATTTCCATCATTATTTAATATAAAATCGTCTCTCTTAGTGTCAATTGTTGTTTCTAGGTTACATACTTCATCTATACCATCAGATTCTACATTATAGTTAAATGGTAATTCTATTCTTCTTGATTCCATTCCACTCAATGTTTCATATAAAAATTCCATATTTATTTGACCTTCATAAATTACTTTACCATTTTTTAATGTCGTAGTAGTAATTTGTGGCCTTATGCAAACGTCATATAGTTGGTTATTCCCTAAATCTGGGATATTTACTTTTTCGTTAATTTCACAAGTTTCCTTTATGTTTTGTTTGCCAGCCATTGCAGTTATTTGTTTTTGTTTAAAAGATAAATCAGATGAAATACTATATAAATCTTCTATTAAATTAATAGTTTTTGTCTCATATGCAAAACATATTATTTCTATTTCTGCTTCAATGTATATTGTATGCGCATCTGCATTATTAGGTTTAATTATTAAATTTTTTAATTTATAATCTACATCACAAATATCATCATCGTTAATATTTTCTATGTCTACAAATCCCATAATCGGAATTTTAGTATCTACGCTTTTAATTCTATTATCTTCTGTTAAATATAAAATTTTTACACTCGCGTCTGCTTTTGCGAGTACTTTATTATAACTTAGCTTAATATCCTTATCTACTATTTTTATATCTGCTCTCATTATTTCTGCTAAGTCATCAACATTATCTATGCTAATTGTATCCTTTGCATAAACTCTTGTATTTCCACTTCCTACTAAAGAATTAACAACTCTATTATTGTTTAAAGTTTGTATATCATTTAAATTGCTAATATTAGATATAATATCTACATTATCATTAGAATAAATTTTTGCTTCTATTTCTAATATAGCCTTAATATTTATCTTTCTGCTATTCAAAATCCTGCATTCAAAATTTAGAACATTTAATTGTTCATTTATTATCATTCCTGTTTCTGCACCATCTATATCAAAAACTTGTGTGAAATCTAAAACTGTGTTTAAACTTCTTACTGTGCTATTCTCATCATCAGCCAAATATATAATATATGTATTTATACTTCCATCTATTCTTATCTTCCCTTCCATTATTTCTTTTTTATATACACATGGTATTCCTGTTGCACTAATTATATTCAAAACATCAGGCTTAATGTCATTTACAATAACGTCTCCTTCTACAATAGCTTCTTCTTTTTTTTGACCAACTATTTGATTTACGCATACACTTTCTTTTTCTGTTTCTAGTAGCATATAAATCCCTCCTTAAAAGTTTAATAATATATATTATATTAACTAGTACAAAAAAAATTCCTAATTACTTAGGAATTTTAAAATATTTATATTTATTTTTGTATTGGAGGTATAAGAGGGCAATACCCTTCTCCATCAAATACGGAAACTTCTAAATCTCTTGTAAGTATATCTGTATATCTGTAGCTAACATTAGTATCATGTTCTTCGTACTTCACTACAAATATGTTTGGATACGTTTCTTTAATAACTGCTTCTTCTTCAAAAGGTTTATTTCTTCCAAGTGATCCCTTTACAATTATCTTTTGTCCAATTTTTTCTCCAATTTCATTTTTTAAACTAGAGATATCATTTTTGTAAATCATATAACCACTCACCTTTGTTTTTTAGATACGCTAATTATATCATCGAGAATGAAAAATGTCAAAAAAGTAGCCTTTGTGTAAATCACTTGTTTTCCTTGTGTTTCTATGCTTCTAGGCTATTATTTCACCTTATATTACAGTTTGGTTACATTCTTGTTTCATTATTGTTACTCAAGATTTATTTTTCTTAAGATTCTAACGTAAAATTTTGCTTTTCCCTCTTGCTCCAATTCCGCTTACTCCTTTAGGACCTTCCTTTATTTCTCTAGATATTTCATTACCACTTACAAATCTATATTCTTCTGTAATTGCGATTTTTTCTGCAACTATCAATGGATCAACAAAGTCTATCAAAATTCTTCCCGGAGATGACGCAAAATCTGCTCCTGCTGACATTATTCCTTCATAGAGGCTTTGGCATGCACCTGCAAATATAACTAACTTGTCAGAATTTGCTCCCCATTTTCTAGCTTCCTTTACTGTATTTATGAAATGTCTAGAATTTCTATAATTATATATATTATTAAAATTACTTCCGTTTTTTAGCATCGCATCATGTCCAGTTATTATTAAAATATCCGGATTGTACTTATTAAGAAGCGGAACTACTACTTGGGGCTGTCTATTCTCTGCAATATTTTTTACTATTGCATTTAGTCCCATTTTTTTATAATATCTTGCAGACTTTTCACTATATTTTTTATCCCCATCTAAATGTAATATTTTACCTGTATATATCATTTGTCTGCTAAAATTATCAGTTTTCATAATTTTTTTGTTACTTGCAATCCTTTTTTCTAACACCATATCTAATAATTTTATACTATTTATTACGGTTTCTTTATCTATTATTTCTAAGTCTTCAATAGGACTATCTGCCACAATACGAATATTCAGTCCTTTAAGTATAGCAAATTTTTTATTCATTCTAGTAGTTAGAATTTTATCTACAACGAAAAATAAATCTTTTCCATAAGATTTTCTCCCTACAATATCACCTTTTTTTATATACACATATATCACCCCAAAAAATTTGGCTAATATATTTTATGTCGAACTGTGTAAGTTGGTGTATTATAGAAATAATTATTAAACCAAAAATTTAAGCTCCTAATTTTTAATTAGAAGCTTTTCATTATTTTTTAACTAACCTACCTTATCCTTGCTGTACTTCATCTTTGTTGCCATTCCACCTCTTATATGTCTTTCTGCTTTATTTTCATCTAAAATTTTCCTAACTTCCATCGCCAGTGCTTTATTTATATGTACTAATCTTTCGCTTACATCTTTGTGTACCGATGTTACTTTTCGTAACGGTAGAACTATTTTTAGAAGTATTAATATCTTCAAAATTAGTTATCACAGTTG
>CALXVD010000010.1 GCA_944391865.1 uncultured Clostridia bacterium | reverse complement strand
CGCCCTCGGCGACCCGCATACCAATATTTTCGGGTCGCCGAGGGCGGCGACCCCTACAACATTTGCAACAAATTTTGTCCTACAAATTCCAATTTGATTAATAATTTAAAATACGGAGGAACGGTTATGAATAAATTTTTAAATACTATGAAAAAAAACTATATCTATGGAATAATGATATTACTTTTAATAATTAGCATTATTTTAGGATATTTTTTATACAAAGAAAGAAAGGAATACAATATTGCCGTACAAAACCAATACAATTTAGCCCTATATGAACTTACTGATTATGTTCAAAATGTAGAGAATTATTTGGCTAAAGCTATGATTACAAGCACCCCAGAGCATGGAGCAGAAACTTTAAGCAAGGTATGGAGAGAGGCAAATTTAGCACAAGTTTACCTTTCTCAATTACCAGTTTCTAGCACGGAACTTTCTAATACTGCTAAATTCTTAAATCAAGTTAGCGATTATAGTTATTCTTTATCTAGGAAAAATATATATGATGAAGCATTAACTCAAGATGATTTAAACAATTTAAAAGACCTACACGGGTATAGCAGAGAACTAAAAAATACTTTAGATCAATTATCAACTGATATGAACGAACGGAAGAATAAGCTGGGATGAACTTACAAAAGACACAGAAATTGCTTTTGCTCAGCAAGTAGATAATTTATCTGCAGCTACATTTAGTAATTTGGACCAAAATTTTGGAGAATACGCAGGTCTTATATATGATGGCGCATTTTCTGAGCATATGGAATCAGCAGAAAGAAAAGGCCTAACAGGTGACCAAATAGACGAAGAAAATGCAAAACAAATTGCAAAAGAATTTATTGGTGAAGAGAGAATTAAAGAATTAAACTCAAATGGATTAATAGAAAATGGAAATATACCAGTTTATGATTTTAGTTGTATATTAAATGAAGGAGACAATAACAATCCGCTTACAATTTCAATTTCGCAAACTGGTGGGCATATTGTAAATATGAATTATAATAGAAATATAGATGCAGAAGTAATTTCTATGGAAGACGCAAATAAAATAGGATTAGACTTTTTAAATTCTAGAGGAATTACAAATATGAAAGAAACTTATTATTTAAAAGAAAGTGGAATTGTAACAATAAATTATGCTTATGATCAAAATGGAGTAACAGTTTATCCAGATTTAATAAAATTAAAAATTGCTTTAGATAATGGAGAAGTATTAGGTATAGAAACAACAGGATATTTAAATAATCATACAGAAAGAAATTTGCCTGAAGCTAAAATTTCAATTGAAGAAGCAAAAGCAAATTTAAATAAAAATTTGGAAATTACAAGTGAAGGACTTGCAATTATTCCTACAAAGTGGAAAACAGAAATTTATTGTTATGAGTTTAAAGGAAAAATAGAAGATACAGATTTTCTAGTTTATATAAATGCAGAAACAGGTAGAGAAGAGAATGTATTAGTAATTATAGACACACCAAACGGAATTTTAACACAATAAAACAAAAAGACAAAAAATAGAATAAATTTCTAAACTAAAAAAATAATTTTTGCAAATAATAATAGTGGAAAAATAATTTATTATTTTTCTAAAGGAGGATTTTAAGATGGCAAGAAATAAAAATCTTATGTCTGAAAATCTTAAAGAAGAAATTGCAAAAGAGCTAGGAGTATATGACAAAGTTAAACAAGACGGAGGATGGGGGAACGTAAGTGCCAAAGATTGTGGTAGTATGGTTGCAAAAGCAATCGAAATTGCTAACAGAAAAGTATAGCAAAAAAGCGGATAAATTAATTTTTATCCGCTTTTTTAAATACAAATAATTTGCTAAATATATAATTTCCAATAACAACTACTACTTGTGAAATTAGTTTTACAATTTTATCATTAAATTTTAAAATGCTTACTCCAAGCCCCATTATAAGCATATCTAAAACAAGTGTTACCAAACGAGAAAGTGTAAACATAGCAGCTTCTTTTAATTTATTTGGATTATTGCTATTAAATACATATTTTCTATTAGTAAAATATGCAAATGCAACACCAGCAATCCAAGACAAAACATTTGCAATTTGGAGTTCCAATGCATTTTCTGGGTTTAAAAAAGTAAATACACAAATATAATATACACCAAGAGAAACAACAGTAGTTAATCCTCCAACTATTACATAATTTATTATTTCTTTATATTTTTCATATAATTTTTTAATTTTTTGCAACATATTTTTCACCTAAATTTATAAATTTTTTATGCTATTTTTATTAATCTATATTTATTGTTTTTTCTATAATATATTGTGGTCTTTGTTTTGTTTCGTCATAAATTCTACCAATATATTCTGATATCATCCATAAAGATAACAATTGAACACCAGCAAAAAAAGTTGTTGCAACCATAAGCGAAGTCCACCCAGCAGTAATGTTGTTCCAACCAAAAATAAATGATAGTAATGCGTATATTAATATTATAAAAGAAATTAGTATAGATATAAGCCCTAAGCTACCTAAAAGCTTTAGCGGTTTAGTAGAAAAACTAACAATACCATCACCTGCAAGCTTGAGCATCTTTTTTAATGGATATTTTGTTTTACCTGCAAAACGCTCTTTACGTTCGTATTCAAAGGCATATTGTTTATATCCAACCCAACTAAATAATCCTCTTAAAAATTTATTATGTTCAGGGAGGTTATTTATTGTATTTACAACTTCTCTATCTACTAATCTAAAATCGCCAGTATCTTTTGGAATATCAACATCTGATAAAGCATTTAAAGTTTTATAAAACATACTTGCAGAAAGCAATTTGAATCTAGATTCACCCTCGCGTTTTTTTCTTTTTCCATATATAACTTTATTTCCTTGTTCCCAAAGTTTTAACATTTCTGGTATTAGCTCAGGAGGGTCCTGAAGGTCAGAGTCTATTATAACAATTGCATCACCAGTTACATATTTTAGGCCTGCTGTTACAGCACATTGATGTCCAAAATTTCTTGAAAATGATATAATTTTTACATTTTTATCATTTGTAGCTAAATTTTCTAAAATTAGTAGTGTTTTATCTACGCTCCCATCATTTACAAAAATTAATTCATACTCATAATTTTCTAAAGATTTACAAACAGTGGTTAATCTATTGTAACATTCTTTTGCTACTTCTTCTTCGCAGTACATTGGTACAACTACTGATATTTTTTTCATATATTTCTCCTCTACTTAGAATATCTATTAATTATAGCATCAGTAATTTTTTCACTAGCATGTCCATCACCATATGGATTTGATGCCATGCTCATTTTATCATACATTTCTTTATTTGTTAATAATTCTTTTGTTAATGAATAAATTTTTTCTTCGTTTGTTCCTGCAAGTTTTAAAGTTCCTGCTTCTATGCCTTCAGGTCTTTCAGTAGTATCTCTTAAAACAAGTACAGGTTTTCCAAGAGAAGGAGCTTCTTCCTGAATTCCTCCACTATCTGTTAAAATCATATAAGATTTATTTAAAAAATTATGAAAATCTATAACTTCTAAAGGTGCTATAAGTTTTACTTTTTCATTATTTCCTAATATTTCATCGGCTACACTTTGAACTTTTGGGTTCAAATGAACTGGATACACAACTTTTACATTAGAAAATTCAGTTGTTATTTTTTTTATTGCATTAAAAATATGTTTCATTGGTTCTCCCAAATTTTCTCTTCTATGTGCAGTAAGTAAAATTAATTTATCATCTCCAACCCAGTCAAATATTTTATTTGTATAATTAGGATTTACAGTTGTAGATAAAGCATCTATTGCTGTATTTCCAGTAACAAAAATATTTTTTTCTTTTTTACCCTCTGCAAGTAAACTCTGCTTTGCTCTTTCAGTTGGAGCAAAATCCATGTCTGATAAAACTCCAACCATTTGCCTATTCATTTCTTCTGGAAAAGGAGAATATTTATTCCAAGTGCGAAGTCCTGCTTCGACATGACCAATATCAGTTTGAGTATAGTATGCAGCAAGTGCTCCGTCAAAAGTAGTAGTTGTATCTCCATGTACTAAAACAATATTTGGCTTTTCTTTATTTATTATTTCTTCAAGACTTTTAAGAGCTCTACTAGTTATATCACTTAAAGTTTGACCTTGTTTCATTATATTTAAATCGTAATCAGGTTTAATACTAAAAACATCTAAAACCTGGTCAAGCATTTCTCTATGTTGAGCAGTAACACAAACAACACATTCTATCTCATTTCTGGACTTCAATTCTTTAACAAGTGGTGCCATTTTAATAGCTTCTGGTCTTGTACCAAAAATAGTTAAAACTTTAATTTTGTTCATTTTGATTCCTCCAATTATTAATTGATACTAAAATTAAAAAATCTATTAACCTAAAGTGCCTAAATATTCTTTTCGGTTGTTTTAATACTCTATAAAACCATTCTAAATTCTTTTTTATCATCCAGTTTGGAGCTCTTTTAATAGTTTTACTTATAACATCAAAGCTTCCTCCAACAGGCATAAAAATCTTAATATTTTTTAAAGAATTTTTATATTTCATAATAAATTGTTCTTGTTTTGGGCTACCAAGTCCTATAAAAAGAACATCTGCATTTGAATTAATTATTTTTTTAACTGCAATGTTTTCAGCAACATATCCATCACAAACACCGCACAATATTAATATTGTGATAAGTCTTTTTTAATTCATCCTTAGCTTTTTCAGCTATTCCGGGTTTTGCACCATATAGAAAAATTTTAAGATTATAATAAACAGATTTTTCACACAATTTTTGCATTAAATCTATTCCAGTTATTCTTTTATTTATATTTCCATTTTGTTTTTGAGATGCGTAAACTATACCTATTCCGTCAGGTATTTGATATTTAAATGAATTAATTTCGTCTATAAAATATTTATTTTTATAATTATTTATTATTATTTCGGGATTTATACTAGCGATTACTATTTGATTATTATTTATATAATCTTTATAAACATTTTTTACTATATTATTTTCGGTATCGGTGCAAACATTAAAACCAATTATTTTTTCTTTTTTCATGTTTACTCCTAACTTTAATTATTTAAATATTTTTTTATATAGTTTATAAAGTGTTTTATTTCTAATATTATTTAATTGAATTTGGAAATCTTTTACTTGATTAGTTAAATTTATTATTTCTGTGTTTTTAGAATTTATACTAGAATTTAAATTATTTATTTCTTCATTTTTATTATTTAAAATATTATTTAAATTAATTATTTCTAATTTATTAGAATTAATTATTTGTTCTTGCGAATTTAAATAATTAATTAATTCTAAAAATTTATTAACTTCTTTTTTAGCAAATTTATAATCTATTTTTTCATTAATATTTTCTAAAATATTTTTTAAATTAATTTTTATATTATTATTTTTATAAATATAATTATAATTAGAATTTAAAATATTATTTAATTTATTTTCGGTAATATTGGAAATGAATTCTATATCTTCATTAATATTTTTTTTAATTATATTTCTGCCAGAATAATTTGCATATTTAATATCATCAATTTCATCCGAATTTGCATTAATAATTCCACAATAATTTTCATATGAAATTAAAATTGTTAATTTTTTTAAAGAAATTGCCTCTAAAATGCACCTGCCCATTCCTAGTACTACATCGTAATTTTTTATATATTCATATACATTGCTTGTACTACCAATTAAATTAATATTATATTTATTTTTATAATTTTTAATATAATTTTTGAGCTCAGTAAGTTCATTTCCATCTCCTAAAATATCCAGAGAGAATGGAACATTTAAATTATTTGAATTATTTAAATAATTATTGCAATATTCTAAATAAAAATTAATTCCTTTTTTTATAGCAGATATTTTGGCAATATCTATTCTGGAGACAATAATAAATTTATTTATTTTAAAAGTAGGATTTGGTGGCTGGTCAAAAAATATTGAATTTGCAAGTATTAGTCCTTTGTTTTCTGGCAAATTATAGTTATCTTGATAAAATTTTTTTACTTCTTCACTAACATATATATAATTACTAGCGTATTTAAAAGCTATACTTATTAAATATGGAAAATACCATTTCCCAATAGATGAAAATCCAGAATCAATATCAGAATATTTTCCAAAGGAAACTCCATGAAAATATAAATAATACGGTTTATTATTTAAAATACTAGATATGCAGGGTTCAAAAAAAGTTTTAAATGGGTGTATATGAATTTGATCAATATTTTCATTTATAATTATTTTATTAATTATTTTTATATTTTCTTGATAATTATTATTAAAAAAATCTGTATTAAATATTTTTACACCTATTTTTTTAAATTCTTTTTCTAAAACACCAGAATTTGCAATTATAAAAACTTTATATCCAATATTTATAAATTCTTTGCATTGTGTAAGAATATAAGTTTCGCAACCACCTATGCCTAAAGACTGAGTTGCAATAAGTATATTTTTGGGCATAAAATTGTACCTCCAATAAATTACTCATATTTTTTTATTAAATCAATTATTTTTAAAGCTTTTTTTTCCCACGTATTATCTAAGGCCTCATTTTTTAAAATATTAAAATATTCAGAATTAGTAGTTTTATTTAAACTAATCGCTAAATCAATATTTTTAATAAATTCTTCATTATTATTAGAAATAATAACAGACTTATATTTTTTACATTCAGGCATCGCAGTAGTTACTATTGGCTTATGAAGTGCCATATATTCAAATAATTTTACAGGGGATGTTGAATTTGTAATATCATTTAATAAAAATGGTATTGTACAAACATTAAATTTATTTGCATAATTTTGCAGTACATTATAATCTCTAGACCCCAGAAAAAATATATTTGAATATTTTATAATATTAGATTTATCTAAACTATCATCGTATTTTATTCCAAATAAGACTATATTGTAATTAGGCCTTTTTTTAGCCAAATATTTAATAATGTTGTAATCAAACCAAGAAGCTAAGGCCCCATAATACCCTATAATTGGTTTGTTTTGACTTAATATTTTATTAAATTCGTCATCAAATTTAAAAGATTTATCTATATTTTGAAAATGGTCATAATCAACACCATTGCAAGCAAAAGCCACTTTGTTATTTCCTCTTTTAGCAATTACATCTTTTTCTATATTGTCAGCAGTTACAATAACAAATGTATTTTCAGTATCTTTTAAACAAAATTCATATTTTTCTTTAATATTTACTGGTAATTCTTTAGTACCAGATAATAATGGGTTTATATCATCAATGTATTCATATATTATTTTATATCCATTATTTATATATTTTTTTATTGTGTCTAGAGATAGGGTCCAGTCAGTAGAATAAAATTGCAAATATTTAGGTTTATTTATTTTGTTAATTTCTTTTTCCAATAATTTTGCAAATAATTTATTTTGAAAATTAATTAAATATAAATTTTGTTGTATTTTTTTTATGGTATTTACTTCATCAGTCATTTTAGTAACTTCATAAAAAATCAAACAATTATTTTTAGATAAATTATTTGAAATATGTTGAGGCCTTTGAAATAGAGGGACATTCCAACCAAAGCTACTTCTCCAAATAATAACTCTTTCATAATTAGAATTGTTAAAAATATTATTTAATTCTCGCAAATATTTATTTTTGAAAAAAATTAATTTAATTGTTTGAATTGGACTTATTAAAGAAACAAATTTTGAATTAATATATGATAAGATTTTTTTTAAAGTATTAATAAATCCATATTTTTTTATTAGAGAATTATATTTTGAAAATATTTCTTTCATTCTTATTCCTTTTCTAATATATTTTCTATTTGTTTGCATTTGTTTTTCCAAGTATTATTTAAAGCATCTAATTTTAATTTATTAATATAATTAAAATTATTTTTTAAATTCATAGCTTTATCAAGATTAGTTATAAAATCTGTGTGGTTTTCTGAAATAATAACAGATTTATATTTTTTACATTCAGGAAGCGCAGTAGTAACTATTGGTTTTTCTGCACACATGTATTCAAAAATTTTAACAGGTGAAGTTGATAAAGTAATATCATTAATTAAAAATGGAATAATACAAATATCAAAATTGCTGGAATATTTGGGTAAATCTTCATAATCTTTTTTACCTAAATAATGAATATTATTAAATTTATTTAAATTGTTTAAGTCAAAAGAATTATCATATTTTAATCCAATTAATACAATTTCGTATTTATTTGTATTTGCAATTTCTTTTAATAAATCATAATCAAACCAAGAGGCTAAAGCACCATAATATCCAACAATTGGTTTATTAGATTTAAAAATCATATCACTCGGTTTTTTTATATTTTTATATTTAAAATGTTCATAATCACATCCATTTGTAACAAGATAAGCATTTGCATTTTTATTTATTTTTAATATATTTTTATATAATTTATCTGCTGTGCAAATTATTATATAATTATTATTTTTAATAATATTATTAAATGTATTTAATAATAATTTAGCCCCCTCTTTTCCAGATAAAGTATCACTAATATCATCTACATATTCATAAATAATTTTAAATCCATTTTTTTCGTATTTTTTAATTAAATTATTATTTATTATGCTGGTAGAATAAATCATTAAATATTTTTTGCAATTTAATTTTTTAATAAAATTAATTAATAAATTTCTATACATATTAAGATTAATTAAAATAAGATTTTCTTTTATTTTTTCAAAAGAAAATTTATTATTAAATTCTTTGCGGCCAGAGTGGTAAAAAAATAACATATCCTCACTAAAGTTAAGAGCAATTTGCTGAGGTCTTTGCCTCATTAAAGTAGACCATCCAAAATTCGATTCAAAAATAATTATTTTTGAATATTTATTAATTTTTAAAGAAGAAATACTATTTAAAAATTGCTTTTTATAAATTAATCCTTTAAAATTAAAAATAATATTTTTCCCCA
This sequence comes from uncultured Clostridia bacterium, assembly GCA_944391865.1. Taxonomy (GTDB): domain Bacteria; phylum Bacillota; class Clostridia; order TANB77; family CAG-508; genus CAG-452. The sequence continues at coordinate 38,170 of CALXVD010000010.1, read as the reverse complement.
AATGATAAATTTTTCTTAAATATTTTTTCATTGCTACCTCAAATTCATTTTAAATAATCATAAAATTTATATGTTGCTCTACCATATTTTCAACACTAAAAATCTTATATTTATTTGGCTCAACTTTTTTTCTTAAATTTTCAGAATTATCAGCTACATAAATTATTTTTTCGATAATTTCTTTTTTATTAATAGGATTTAAATTTCTAGATAATTTTTTTGCACTTTTTGGAGTTAATTCTAAAATATTATTATAAGGAGTAGGAATTGTTATAATATCATCAGATACAGGAAAAGTATTTTTTATATCAAAATCAGTTATTATAACAGGTAGTCCATTTAATAAAGCTTCTATTGTAGAAAGTGTAACTCCTGCCTCATGTATAGAAGGCAAAATAAATGCATCTGGAACAGTTTTTAAAAATGATGATAATTCATTTTGGGGAATATAATTAACAAATTTAATAAAATCTTTAGATTTTGATTTATTTAATTCTTTCATAAAATCTTTATAATATTTTTTATCTAATATATTTCCTACTAATAATATTTTAATATCATTTCTTTTTTTAATTATTTCTTCCATTACTTTTATAAAACACATTTGATATTTTCCTTCTGTAATGGAGGCTACATTTACAAATACTTTGTCAGAAGGAGCAAGATTTAAACTGTTTCTTGTTATACTAGAAGAAACATTATTTTCTGATAATTTTTTTATATCTATCCCATTTATTATGGTAGTTACATTTTTTATATTTGTTTTTTTAATAAAATAACTTTTTGTCCAATCAGAAACAGCAATAATTCCATCGCAATATTTTAAACAAGATTTTAAAGCATTCCAATCTTCATTAGAATACCAAATATAAGTATTGTGAATTGTATAAAATATTTTAAAACCTAATAATTTCATTAATTTCATATTAAAAGTAGCATAATGATAGTGCAAAGTTCTAATATTATTTTTTGCACAGTAATTAATTAAATCAATAACATCATAATTAAGTATTCTTAAATGATTTGGACAATCTAATTCGTTTGCAAATATACCAATATTATTAGATAAAGATACAACATAAGATGGGTACCCTTTACTTCTAAATCCTTTGTAAAGATTTAGAACTACCTGTTCAACTCCACCTTTTTCGAAAGAATTTACAATAAAAGCAATACCTTTTTTGTTTTTGTTAAAAATTCTGGAAATATATAAATTAATTACAGCTTTTCCAAACTTTAAATATCTTTTTAAATTCATAAAAAACCTCTCTAAAATTTACGCAAATAGTTTTTTAAAATCTTCTATTCCTTTATTGTGCATGTCAATATATTTTTTAAATACTAATCTATTGTTTTCTACAATTTGTTTTCTTTCTTGGTCATTATAAAAATTACCAGAAATAAAATCCTCTAATTTTAGATATTTCATTCCTAAATCTTTAAAATCTCCTATATTTGGTGTGTTTACAATAGGAATAATGTCATACTGGAGATATTCTGCAATTTTTGTAGGACAAGCTACATTATTAACCACAATATCATCTCTTAAAACAAAACCATAGTGGCTAATTGGATAAATATTATTACATAAATCTGTGTAAGTTTTTGACTCAACTGATAAATTTTTTAAATCTTTAGAATACTTCCAAGTTCTCCAAAATTCTTCTGGATTAGGAACACATATTTTATAAACAGCCCAATCTATTTGTTTAAAAATAGCATCTTGCATAAGTTCTATTTTTTGCCATTTCATTGTTCCCCCTGCATAAGTTACAATAGGTTTATTATCAGTAGTTAAAGGCTTGGCTTGTCCTTTAGAAACGAATCCGTTGGATACCTTGTCATATATAGTTAATACAATAGTTTTAGACTTAAACTTTTTGCCATATTTATTTTTTAAGTGCTCAGCTATTTTATTAGTAACACAAATTAAGCATGCAGACTTTTGAACAACTATTTCCTCAATATCACCATACATTTGAGCAGCCTCATATCTTCCATATAAAGTTTCCTCTTCTGGAACAACTCCATGCACATCTACAAATACTTTTGTAAAAGGAATTTTGTAAAAAGTTTTTTTAGCTTGCCATACAGAATGGCAATATATTTTTCCGCATACAAATATTAAAAAAGCAAGCATTATTTTGTGTTTTTTAGAATAAGGGCTGTAATCTACAACAATAGTATTTTCATCAGGATATCTGTATGATAATTCTTTAGAATAGTTTTCATATGATATATATATTTTTTTATAATTAGATAGAAGCTCATCCACAGCCTTTACCCTTTTGTAATAACCATCTTTTAAGCGTTCATTATTAAAATAGGGAGCGGCAATAATAATAGATTTATTTTTTAAAGCTATGTTAACAACTTTTATAAACTTTTTTATAGTATCTAATTTTTTAGACATTTATAAAATCTCCTATTCACTCATTTTTAATTTATATTCATCACAAACTTCTTTTCCGCCAATTTTTATAATTCTTCCTTTATCTAGCCATACAATTGTGTCACATAATTTTTTTATAGACTCTAGACTGTGTGATACATATAAAACCGTTGTACCACCTGTTATCATTTGTATCATTTTATTTTCAGATTTTTGCTGAAAATTTAAATCTCCAACACCTAATATTTCATCTACTATTAATATTTCTGGCTCCACAATTGTTGCAATAGAAAAAGCAAGTCTTGCTACCATACCAGAAGAAAAATTTCTTATTGGAACATCTATAAATTCGTGTAATTCAGAAAAATCAACAATTTCATCAAACTTACTATTTATAAAATCTTTAGAATAGCCTAAAATAGCTCCATTTAAGTAAATATTTTCCCTGGCTGTTAGTTCAACATCAAATCCAGCACCAAGTTCTATCATAGGGCTTATTGCACCTTCTACAACAACTCTTCCAGTAGTAGGCTTCATAACTCCAACTACAGTTTTTAGTAAAGTGCTTTTTCCAGCGCCATTTGCACCAATTAGCCCTACAACACTTCCTTTTGGAATATGAAGATTAATATCTTTTAGAGCATAAAAATCATTTTTCTTTTTTGTTTCTTTTCTATTTTTATATTTCTTAATATCAAATAAAGAAATAAATAATTGTTTAAAAGAAAAGTTCTTTTCTATATCTAAATTAAATTTTATAGATACATTTTCTAATGTTATCATTTTTCCTCCTATAAATAGTAAATAAATTTATTTTGTGTTTTCCTAAAAATTATTACTCCTAAAAAAAGTATAGCAAAGGCACTAATAAAACAATATAAAGTGCAATTTGTACTTGGAACTTGATTATACAAGATTATTTGCCTTGCAAAATCTATAAACCAATATAAAGGATTAAATTTAAAAACAAATTGAAGCCCTTGGGGTATTGCATTTAAATCATACATAATTGGAGTAAAATACATCCAAATAGTTGTAAGAATGCTATAAATATAAAAAATATCCCTAAAAAATACTGCAATTGAAGATAAAATAAGTCCAATTCCTAGTGTAAAAACAAACAAACACATAAAAGCATAGGGTAAAAGAAAGTGTAAAACTGTAATTACACATTTTGTTTCTCCGCTACCAGAAAATAATATTACCAAATATAAAGGTATAAGAGTAAACAAAAAGTTAATTCCAACAAATAAACATTTTGATAAAGGGAATATATATTTTGGTATATACAATTTTCCCAGTAAAGCTGCATTGCTTGTAATTGACCCCATTGCGTTATTTGTTGCCTCACTAAAGTAGTTAAAAAAGGTTAATCCTATCATTAAATAAACAAGATAGTTAACATTAGGCATGCTAAATTTAAATACATTTGAAAAAACAATTGCAATAACCGTCATCATTAATAACGGATGCAACAAGCTCCAAATTACACCCAATACAGAACGTTTGTATTTTACTTTAAAATCTCTACTAATTAATTGATTTAATAGAAATGAATATTTTTTAAGATTAAGTATAATATTCCTAAAAAACATGAAAACCCTCCAGAAAACAATGGAAGACAAGAATAAAATATAATTGATACAAATTTTATTATAAATAGAACTATAATTAAAAGAAATAAATTAATATAATTAAATGCTAAAATAATTATTAGACATTGTCTTATTGCTTATTATCTTCATCATTTATCTTTAAAATATCTTTATATCCAATAGCAATTACTGCTACAACCATAAGTGCAAAAGAAAGCGCTTTCCAAATACCACTTTCAAGTAAAATAATTGCAAACATACCACAAGTTGCACTTAAACCATAAAGCATAAATACTGCTTGTTTTTGAGTATATCCTCTTTTCATAATTTTATGGTGTAAATGTTCTCTATCTGCTTTAAATACTCCTTTTATAGATTTAGTTTTTATAATTCTTCTGAAAATTGCTGAAATTGTATCAAATAAAGGAAGTGCAAATATTATAAGAGGCGCAATTAATACAATTGCAGTATAAGTTTTTGCAACACCCAAAATAGATATAATAGATAGAGAGTATCCTAGAAAATTTGAGCCAGTATCTCCTATAAATGTTCTTGCTGGGTTAAAGTTAAAAGGTAAAAAACCTACTAAAGAACCAGCTAAAGCTGTAATCAATATAATAGCAATTAATGGTGAATCATTTAATGTAAACACTATTAATAAAGATAGACAAGAAATTATAGAAATTCCTGAGGATAATCCATCTAATCCATCTATTAAGTTAATTGCATTTGTAATTCCTACTATCCATATTAAAGTTATGAATATTGAGAATATATCATTTGGAATTATTGCATTTAAACCTGGTATAGAAATTTTATCTATTCTAACTCCACAGAAAATTATTGCTAAAGCTGCTAAAATTTGACCCAATAATTTTACATATGGGGGAATACCCTTCCAGTCGTCAACAAAGCAAAATGCAGTAAGGATAATACTACCAATAAAAAAACCAATTAATTTTATGTAATAATTATCCGTATCAGTAAGGCTTATAGTTCCTTCTAAAGACATTACAATTAGTAGATAAATAGTTGAAACAAGAAATCCTGCTATTACTGCAAGTCCTCCGTAATCTTGGCATAGCACACTTATGTATTTTTCTTTTATCCTTTGGTATATCTAATGCGCCTATTTTTTTTGCCAATCTTATGGTATACGGAGTAATTACATATGCTGTAATAAAAGCTAGTAAAAATGCTATTGCAATGTCGCCCCACATAAAAATCCTCCTTAACAAATATTTCCGTAATGATTTTATCTTTAAAGAGCCATTTTGTCAACCTAAAACAGGATAGTTTTTCTTGCTTTAAATAGTGGAGGAAGTGTAGGGGCTGGCGTCCTTAGGCAGCCCGTTTCTCCGAAGGCATCGTTAAACATAAAGTTATTTAATGAATTTTTAATATTAATATTTTTACATTTTAATACGTCTAATTATTGCATAAAGCAACATTTAATGATAAAATGTACTTAAATTTATGCGAGGGTGAAGTTTAAAATAAATGCGTACTCAAGTAATTAGAATTGGTATATGCGTAGGAAAAGCTTTCTTAAACATTATTTACTTTTTTATAAAGCTTGTTCCTTCTAAAAATAAAGTAACAATGCTTAGCAGACAATCTGATAGGTCTAATATAGATTTTGACTACATAAGAGAAGAAATCTTAAAAAGAGACAACCATATAGAAGTGCAAATCTTATGTAGAATAATAAGAAATGATCCAAAAGAAAGGCTAAAATATTGTTTCTATATTTTTAAATGCATGTATCATATTGCTACATCTAAAGTATGTGTATTAGATGGGTATTCTATACCTATTAGTATACTAAAACATAAAAAAAATTTAGAAATTATACAAATATGGCACGCATCAGGAGCAATAAAAAAGTTTGGATATCAATCACTAAATAAAAAAGAAGGCAGAGGAATTGGTGTTGCAAAAGTTATGCAAATGCACAAAAATTACAGCCATGTGATTGCACCAAGCGTTGAAACTGCAAAGTTTTATGAAGAAGCATTTAATGTAGCAAGAGAAAAAATAATTTTAAACGGTTTACCTAGATTGGATTATATTTTAGATAAAGAACAAGAAATTGTTCTTACAAAAAAATTCTATAAAGACTATCCAAAGTACAAAAATAAAAAGATAATATTATATGTACCAACATTTAGAAAAGAATCAAATAATAGTACATATTTAAAAAAACTAATTAACAACATAGATTTTTCAAAATATGCACTTATTATTAAACCACATCCTTTAGATAAAACAAAAAATATTTTTAAATATACAGTAAATAAAAAATATAGTACATATGATTTATTAAAAATTGCGGATTACATTATAACAGATTATTCAGCAGTGGCCTTTGAAGCAAGTATATTAGATAAGCCTTTATATTTTTATGTGTATGATATAGAAGAATACGAAAAAGTAAGAGGTTTAAATGTAAATTTATTTAACGAAATGAAAAGTTCAACAAGCAAAGATATTAAAGATATAATTAAAAATATAGAAAACAACGAATACAACTTTGAAGAATTAAAAAAATTTAAAACAAAATATATGGGTAAAGATTACTACAATAATACTAAAAAATTGGTAGATTTTATATTTAAATATTTAGACAGGGATGTAAAAGATGAAGAAATTAAAGAAAATACTTATGAACATAGCGAAGAAAAACTTAATGTTTAGAAAGCTATTTAGAGGTCTGCTATATGGATATAGATATACACGATATAAGTATAGGGGAATAGGAATAAAAGTAGATGATAAAACAATTTTATTTAGCACTTTTAATGGAAAGTCGTATGCAGATAGTCCAAAAGCAATTTATCTATATTTATTAAGCAATGAAAAATATAATGACTATAAATTTATATGGACATTTAAAGAACCAGAAGAACATGATTTTTTAACACAAAATGAAAGAACTACAATTGTAAAACAAGGAACAAAAGAATACGAAAAAAGCCTTGCAAAATCAAAATATTGGATATTTAATTATAGAGTTGCAGACCACCAACATCCGAAGAAAAATCAAGTCTATGTACAATGCTGGCATGGTACTCCACTTAAAAGACTTGGATATGATTTAGAAAATTCAGATAATGTACTAAATACAAAAAGAGAAATTAGATTTAAATATAGAACAGATGCAAAGAAATTTAAATACATTTTATCACCTTCTAAGTTTGCAACAGAAAAATTTATTTCAGCTTGGAATTTAAAAGAATTTAATAAAGAAAGTTGTGTAATAGAAGAAGGGTATCCAAGAAACGATTTTTTGCATAATTATACAGATCAAGATGTGCAAAACATCAAGCAAAACTTAGGAATAGATAACTTAAATAAAAAAATAATTTTATATGCACCAACGTGGAGGGATAACCAACATGAATCAGGTGTTGGATATACATATAAAACAGAAGTAGATTTTGAAAAGCTACAAAAAGAATTAGAAAAAGACTATATTATTTTATTTAGAGCCCACTATTTAGTGGCAAATGAATTTGATTTTGAAAAATACAAAGGATTTATATATGATGTATCGAAAGTAGATGATATTAATGAACTATATATTATATCAGATATTTTGATTACAGATTATTCTAGTGTCTTTTTCGATTATGCAAATCTTAAAAGACCTATTATATTTTATATGTACGATTTAGAGGCATATAAAGATGATATAAGAGGATTTTATATAGATTTAAAAGAACTTCCAGGAGTTATAACAAAAACTGAAGACGAACTTATAAAAGAATTATATAAAATAGATAAAGACTTCAAATACGATAAAAAGTATGAAGAGTTCAATAAAAAATATAATTATTTAGATGATGGAAATGCAAGTAATAGAGTAGTAGAGAGGTGTATAAGTAAAGCACGATGAAAAAAATAAAAGTAATAGTAACAATGAAAAGGATAATCAAAAAAATAAAAAAACAAAGAAATTTAAATAAAAAAACAAGACTTTGTAAAAAGATAGCAAAAAAACAAGAAGTAAATCAGAAATTAATTATATTCTCAGCTTTTGCAGGAAGAACATATTCTTGTAGCCCTAAAGCGATTTATGAATACATGATTAATACACCCGAATATAAAGATTTTAAATTTGTTTGGGCTTTTAATAAAGTAAATGAGAAAAAAAAATATTTTAGTGGAGATAGAACAGAACTAGTAAAGTATAATTCAAGAGAATTTTTCGAAAAACTATCAGCAGCGAAATATTGGATATTTAATTTTAAAACACCAAAATATTTTATAAAAAAAGAAAACCAGATATTTGTACAGTGTTGGCATGGAACACCTCTCAAAAGGCTAGGATGTGACATAGAAATAGAAAAAGGCAATAAAGCTACAAAGTTAAAAGATATTCATAAATCTTATATAAATGATGCAAAAAAATATGATTATTTTGTATCCCCATCTAAATTTGCTAGCAAAAAGTTTTGCTCAGCTTTCTCTTTAAAAAAATTAAATAAGGAAAGTATAATCTTAGAAAAGGGCTATCCAAGAAACGATTATTTGTTCAGTTATACTAATGAAGATATTAAAAAAATAAAAAGCAGTTTAAATATACCCGAAGATAAAAAAGTTATATTATATGCACCTACATTTAGAGATAATCAATATAGAGCGGGGGTTGGACATACGTATGAATTGGGGATAAATTTACTGAGAATGAAAGAAAAGTTGCCAAAAGATTATATAATTTTAATGAGACTGCATTACTTAGTATCAAATGCTATTGATGTAAGTCAGTTTAAGAATTTTGTGTTTGATGTGTCAAATTATGAAGATATTAATGAGTTATATATTATATCAGATATTTTAGTTACTGATTATTCTAGCGTTTTCTTTGATTATGCTAACTTAAAAAAGCCTATTTTATTTTATATGTATGATTTAGAATTATATAAAGAAAAAATTAGAGATTTTTATATTGATTTAAAAGAATTACCGGGACCAATAGTGAAAAATGATAGGGAATTAATAGAGAATATAAAAAATATTAATAATATTGAAAATCAGTATAGTAGTAAATATAAAGATTTTAATAAAAAATATAATTATTTAGATAAAGGAGAGTCTAGTTCATTAGTTGTAAAGGAGTGTATTAATTGAAAATAAAAAAAGTGGTAAAAAAGCTCAATGGTAATTATATTGCAAAATGTAATTATATGAAATATTATAAAAAACTAAAAATAGACGAGAAAATGATTTTACTGGAATCTCAACAAGGGAAAGAATATTATGGAAACATATATTATTTAGCAAAAGAGTTAATAGAAAACGAAAAATATAGAGAATACAAAATATATATGTCAATTATCGGTAAGAAAAAAAAAGAGGCAGAAGATTTTCTTTCAATAAAAAATATGAATAGAATAAATCTTGTAGAAATAAATACAAAAGAATATTATAAAATTATTTCCACTGCAAAGTATTTAATAAACGATAATACGTTTTTGCCATTTTTTATAAAGAAAGATGAACAAGTCTATCTTAATACTTGGCACGGAACACCTCTTAAAAGTTTGGGTAAGAAGATAAAAAACGATTTTCATAATATAGGTAATGCTCAAAAGAATTTTATAATATCTAATTATTTATTGTATCCAAATGAATATACCAAAAACCATATGATAGAAGACTATATGATAGGTAACTTGTGCGATAATACAATATTATTAGAGGGATACCCAAGAAATACAGTGTTTTTTGATAACAAGTTACAAAACGAAATAAGAAAAAAATTTTCACTAGAAAATAAACAAATTATATCATATATGCCGACTTGGAGAGGAACACTAGGTAAACAGAACTCGAGTGTTCAAAGCGAGAATTTAAAGTATATTTTTGAAGAAATGGAAGAGAATTTATCCGAAAATCAAATTTTATATGTTAATTTGCATCCTATTGAAAAGGCTACGGTTGATTTTTCAAATTATAATAAAGTTAAACCGTTTCCATCAGAATATGAAACATATGAGTTTTTAAGTATATCAGACATGTTAGTTACAGACTATTCAAGTGTTTTCTTCGATTTTTTAAATACAAGAAAAAAAATAATATTATATACATATGATAAAGAATCTTATTTAGAGGATAGAGGATTATACATGGGGCTTGAGCAATTGCCTTTTCCAATAGTTAATAATGTTGAAGAGTTGATAAAAGAAATAAATTCGAAAAAGGACTATGATGAAACTAAATTTATTGAAAATTTTTGCAAATATGATAGTAAAGATTCAACTAAAAAAATATGTGAGAGAGTTATATTAAATAAAAGAGGAAGAATTTGCGAAGAGAAAAACAATGGAAATGGAAAGAAAAATATACTAATATTTGGAGGTAAGCTTGCATGTAACGGCATAACGTCGGCATTAAAAAATCTCGTTATATCATTAGATAAAGACAAAGCTAATTACTATATAGTTGTAGAAACTGGTGCCGTAAAAAGGAATATGAATCAATTATATGATTTGTCAAAATATGTAAACTATATTCCTATTAAAGGTAAAACTAATTTAACATTATTTCAAAAAATTTTATTTTATATGTATAAAAATAAATTTATAAATACTGATTTTTATATGAAATATGCAAAAGAAGCTTATAAAGCAGATATAAAAAGAGTATTTGGAAATGCAAAAATTGATGACGTAATTCATTTTTCAGGGTACGCATACAAAAAAATATTATTTTTTAGCCAATTTGATTGTAACAAAATTATATTTGCGCATAGCAATATGTATGAAGAAGCCGAATTAAAAGGGAATATTCGTCTAGATATTTTGAAGTATGCATATAATCAGTATGATAAAGTTGCTTTAGTTACAGAGGATTTATTAGAACCAATGAAAAAAATTCTGGACAACCCAAATAAATATGCAATAGTAAATAATATAATAGATTATAAAAAAGTTTTAAAAATGGCTACATTACCGGTAGCATTCGATAAAAACACAGAGAGCAATATAGATTTAATTAAGCTAAATGACATATTAAATGGCAAAAGTAAAAAAATTATAACTATTGGAAGATTTTCTAAAGAAAAAGGACATATTCGATTAATTAAATCTTTTGAAAAGATTTGGAGTAACAACAACAGAGTTTATTTAATTATAATAGGAGGAGAGGGAAACGATTATAATAATATATTAAGCGAAGTTGAAAACTCAAAATGTAAAGATAATATTATTATTATAAAATATGTAAGTAATCCATATGCTATATTAAATAAATGTGATTATTTTATTTTGTCATCGTTTTACGAAGGATTCGGCTTAGTTTTGGCAGAAGCAGACATATTAGGAAAGCCAGTAGTAGCACCAAATATAGTTGGACCAAGTAAATTCATGGAAAAGCATGGAGGAACCCTTGTACAAAACTCAGAAGATGGAATTTATGAAGGTTTGAAATTATTAATGGAAGATAGAATAAGACCAATGAATGTAAATTATGAAGATTATAATAATAATGCAATAAAGCAATTTGAAAAATTATTAAAATAAATGGAGGTAACATTATGAAAAGAGTATTAACATATGGAACATTTGATTTGCTACATTATGGACATATTAGATTATTAAAAAGAGCAAAGGAATTAGGAGATTATTTAATAGTTGCATTATCTACTGACGAATTTAATGCAGTGAAAGGAAAAAAAGCGTATCACAATTATGAAACTAGAAAAAAGATGCTCGAAGCTATAAGATATGTAGATTTAGTAATTCCGGAAAATAATTGGGAACAAAAAATAGATGATATTAAAGAATATAAAGTGGATATAACAGTTATGGGACGGAGATTGGGCTGGAAGTGATAAATTTGAATATTTAAAGGATTACTGTGAACTTATTTATTTAGATAGAACTGAAGGAATATCAACAAGCAAGATAAAAAATGATTTAGGCTTGCAAGAACCAGTAAATGGAGTAGATCAATTACCAGAACATTCTGAGCAATAAAAAAATATACTCAGATATCCATTAAACAAACAACACTAATCTTGAAGTATAATAATATTGCAATTACAATGCAATAGAAAATGTTAAGGGGGGAAAGGTTATAAAAAACATATTAGAAAATTTAGAAGAAACAAAAAAGAAATATCCAAACAAAATAGCTTTTGGAGATTTAAAGAGAAAATCTACATACCAAGAAATAACAAGTAATTCAAAAAAGATAGGGTCTTACATATATAAAGAAACGAGACGAATAAGAAAACCTATTGCAATATTTATTGATAAAAGTGTTAACTGTATAGAAGCAATGTTTGGAGTGCTCTATAGTGGAAATTATTATACTGTGTTAGATGTTAAATCTCCAAAAGAGAGAATAAACCTAATATTAAATTCTCTAGAACCTATGGCTATAATAGTAGATAACAAAAGCTTGCAAAAAGCAAAAGAATTAGGGATAGAAAATAATTTTTTTGTTTATGAAGATATGATAGAAAGTGAAGAAAGCGAAGAGATTATACAAAAAATAAGAAGTCAAATGATAGATACTGATCCTATGTATATATTATTTACTTCTGGATCAACAGGAATACCGAAGGGAACTGTTATATCACATAAAGCGGTAATCACGTATACGCAATGGGTAGTAAATACATTTACCATTGATTACAATACAATTTGGGGAAGTCAAACACCATTTTATTTTAGTATGTCAATAACAGATGTGTTTTCTACCATAGTGACAGGTGCAACACTTTATATTATTCCTAAAATGTATTTTTCATTTCCAGTAAAATTAATAGACTATATAAATGAAATGAAGATAAATAGTATTTATTGGGTTCCTTCTGCATTGCAAATAGTTGCTAATTTTAAAACTTTAGATGAGGTTAAAGCAAAGACTTTAAAAAGAATAATGTTTGCAGGAGAAGTGATGCCGACAAAACAGCTAAATTACTGGATGGATAATATTCCTGATGCAACGTATGTGAACTTATTTGGACCAACAGAAACAACAGATATTTGTACATATTATGTAGTAGATAGAAAATTTGATAATAGTGAAAGCCTTCCAATAGGAAGGTCATGTGATAACTGTGATACTATTATAATAAAAGAAGATGGAACAAAGGCTCTGGATGGAGAAGAAGGAGAACTATGTGTGAGAGGTTCTTTTTTGGCAATGGGATATTATAAAAATCCAGAAAAGACTGCAGAGGTTTTTGTACAAAATCCATTAAATAAAAATTATCCAGAGATTATATATAGAACTGGAGATATAGTTAAATATAATGACAGAGGGGAACTTATATATCTTTCAAGAAAAGACTTTCAGATAAAGCATATGGGATATAGAATTGAATTAGGAGAAATAGAAAATACAGTTAACAATATAGAGGGTGTTTCAACTTGTGCATGTATTTATGATAATGAAAATTCTAGAATAGTATTGTTTTATCAAGGAGACAAGGATAAAAATGAAATTATTGATGCGTCAAAAAAAGTATTAACAAGCTATATGCAACCAAGTTGTGTAATAAAATTAGATAGAATTCCATACAATGCAAATGGAAAAATAGATAGAGTTAATTTAAAAAAAATATATAAAGGAGAATGAAAAATGGAAGAATTATTAGAAGTATTAAAAAAAGTAAAACCAGGAGTTGATTTTGAAAACAATTCTAACTTAATAGACGAGGAGATATTAGATCCATTTGATATAGTTAGTATAGTAGCAGCAATTAATGAAGAATTTGACATTCAAATAACAGCAAAAGATATAGTGCCAGAGAATTTTAATTCAATCGATAAAATGTATGCACTAGTAGAAAAACTAGAGGAAGAATAAAATCGGAGGTTTATTATGACAATAGTTTCATTAAATTTTTTAGCATTTATTGCTATTGTGAGCCTCATCTATTTTATAATGCCAAAGAAAATAAAATGGATAGTATTGCTATTGGCAAGTTACGTATATTATTTCATTTCTAGTAAAGAATTAACAGGATATTTGATAATAACAACTATTTCAATATATCTGGTAGCAAGAGGACTTGAAAAAGTAGATATAAAACAAAAAATAGAATGTGAAGGAAAAGAGAGACAATTAAAAAAACAATTAAAGAATAAGGCAAAAAAGAAGAAGAAACTATTAATTTTATTTGCGGTATTAGTAAATGTTGGTATTTTGGTGTTTTTAAAATATTGTAATTTCTTAAGTGAAAACATAAACAACCTTCTCAACCTAGTAAAAATAAATTATGAATTACCATTTCGTACAATTATATTACCGCTAGGTATTTCGTATTATACATTACAAGCAATAAGCTATGTTGTAGATGTATACAGAGGAAAATGTAAAGCAGAAAAAAATATATTTAAAGTAGCCTTGTTTTTATCTTTCTTTCCACAAATGCTTGAAGGTCCAATAGGGAGATTTGAAGAATTATCTCATCAATTATGCAAACCACACGAATTTGAATACAACAGAGTAAAATTCGGAATTCAATTAATGCTTTGGGGCTTTTTTAAGAAAATGGTAATTGCAGATAGGGCTGGTTTGTATGTAAATGAAGTATTTAATAATTATTCACAATATTCAGGAATAATTATAGTAGTTGCTGTTATTTTATATACAATACAAATATATGCAGACTTTTCAGGATGTATTGACATTGTAAGGGGAACATCTCAAATATTTGGAATTAATTTAGCAGAAAACTTTAAAAGACCATTTTTCTCAAAAAACATACAAGAATTTTGGAGAAGATGGCATATAACACTTGGAGCATGGTTAAGAGAATATATTTTTTATCCGATTTCTTTTTCAAAAGCATGCATGAATTTAACAGTTAAATCAAAAAAAATTTTTAAAGGGTATATAGGAAATTTAATACCTGCTGCATTTTCACTATTCTTTGTTTGGTTCGTAAATGGAATTTGGCATGGTGCTAGTTGGAAATATATTTTTTATGGATTATACTATTATATTTTAACAATGATAGGAATGCTATTTGAACCGGTGTTTAAGATTATAATAAATAAATTAAAGATAAATGTTAATAGTTTTAGCTATAGGCTATGGCAAATGATTAGAACAACAATTATAGTACTAGGTGGTATGCTTATTTTTAGAGCGAGCAGATTAAAAGTAGCATGGGAAATTTTTAAATCTATATTTACATTTGAAAATATAGGAAAGTTATTTAATGGAGATTTATTTAGAATAGGCATAACATCAGGAGATTTTATAATAGTTGTAATAGGTGTTGTTATAATGTTCGTAGTATCTCTACTACAGGAAAAAGGAATTAATATAAGAGAAAAAATATCTAGACAAAATGTTATATTTAGATGGATTTTATATTATGGAATAATATTTACTATTATAATTTTTGGAATTTATGGACCAGGTTATGATGCAAGCAGTTTTATATATGGACAATTTTAGAAAAATATAAAAATATACTATTTAAAAGAGAATATAGGTGATAGCATGAAAAAAATAATTAGAGTTGCATTATTCTTACTTATAGGAGCAATTATATTTTGGGTATTGACTATTATATTTGTTCCAAAATGGATAGGGAAAATAGATCCAGCAACTCCTAGAATTAAAGGTTTCTATTTAGAGGAAAAAAATACAATTGATGTTTTGGCAGTGGGCAATAGTGATGTAGGAAGAGGGTTCTCACCAATTACCTTATGGAACAATTATGGTATTACAAGTTATAATTTGGGTACTTCTAATCAAACGATGTTGCTTGCTTATTATGTTATAAAAGAGGCGACAGAATATCAGGATATAAAGACAGTGGTTTTAGATATGGATGCAACTTTTGTTGAAAAAAATGCTCCAGAAGGCGAATATAGAAAACTTTTTGACAACATGAGATGGGGAAAAACTAAAATAGAAGCCTTAAACGAAACAGATCTGGAAATAGACAATAAGCTGTCTTATGTTTTGCCATTGATAAGATTTCATTCTAGATGGAATGAATTAGAGGACGATGATTTTTATATTACAAAGAAATATAATAAATCTACTGCATATAAGGGAATGGCAATGAGCAGCGAAGTAAAACCGTATGTAGATAAAAAAGAATATATGAAGGATACAGGAGAAGTGGCAAGAATATCTGAAAAAAACCAACTATATATTAAGAAGATTGTGGATTTATGCCGAGAAAAGAATATAGAATTATTATGGATAGAAATGCCTTCAGCTACATCATGGTCAAGTGCTAGAAGCAAAGCTGTACAAGAATTAGCAAAACAATATGAAATAGAATTTATTGATATGAATTATCCTATACCAGGATTAGATTTTGATTGGGAAAGCGATACTGCAGATGGAGGGAATCATTTAAATATAAGTGGAGCAGAAAAGGTTTCCAATTATGTTGGTAAAGTATTACAAGAAAAATATCATTTAGAAGATCATAGGCAAGATCCTAAATATGCGAGCTGGTATGATGAAGCAAAAAGGTATGAAAAGAACAAACAATTGGAACAAATGAATGCTAAAGGAAAATAGTAATAATAGGAGAATAAAAGTGAAGGTTTTAAAAGAAATAATAAAAGATCATATTGAGTACAGAAAACAAATATTTAAACTTGCAAAATCTGATTTAGCAAAGACATATAGAGGCTCAGCACTTGGTTGGTCTTGGGCAATTATAAAACCAGTAGTTACAATATTTGTATATTGGTTTGCATTTGAAATTGGATTAAGAGCAGGAAAAGATGTTAATGGATTTCCATTTTTCCTATGGCTTATTGCAGGTGTAGTTCCATGGTTTTACATGGGAGATATGATAACAGGAGGAACAAACTGTATAAGAAGGTATAGTTATTTAGTTACAAAAATGAAGTTTCCTGTATCTACAATACCAACATTTGTAAGCTTATCTAATTTAACAGTTAATTTAATACTTCTTGCAATTGTAATTTTGATATTTGCATTATTTGGATTTGCACCAGATATTTATATGTTACAATTACCATTTTACATATTATTATCTTTTATATTCTTTACATTGTGGGCCCTATTTTCTTCTTTTATAGGAGCAATTAGTAAGGATTTTGTAAACTTAGTAAAATCATTTATAACTGCAATTTTTTGGTTATCTGGAATACTTTGGAATGCAGAAACAGTAGCAATTCCATGGCTTAAAAAACTTTTGATGTTAAACCCAGTAACATTTTTAGTAAATGGTTTTAGAAACTGCTTTATAAACAAAATATGGTTCTGGGAACAACCTAAAAGATTAATGTATTTTGTTATAATCACATTTATTCTATTTTTATTAGCACTATGGTCATATAAAAAATTAAGAAAAGATATAGCAGACGTATTATAGTAAAAAGAGAGGGAAAAAATGAGCGAAAACGTAATAGAATTTAAAAATGTAACTAAAATATATAAATTATATAAAAACGATAAAAGAAGGTTGCTGTCTATATTTATTAAAAAAATACCATATAAAGAAAAGAAGGCAGTAAATAATATTTCTTTTGAAATAAAAAGAGGAGAAGCGGTAGCAATCTTTGGAAAAAATGGGGCTGGAAAATCTACTGTACTTAAAATGATTACAGGTGTAACATTTCCTACAACAGGTACTATTGATGTAAAAGGAAGAGTAAGTGCACTTTTGGAACTAACATCTGGTTTTGATTCTGAATTTACAGGAAGAGAAAATATTTATTTAAAGGGAAGGATTTTAGGGTTAAAAGAACACGAAATAAAAAAACTAGAACCTAAAATAGTTAAATTTGCAGAACTTGAAGAATATATAGATCAACCTGTAAGGACGTATTCTAGTGGTATGAAAGCAAGGCTTGGATTTTCTATAAATGTTAATATAGAGCCAGAGATACTAATAGTTGACGAAGCATTAAGTGTTGGGGACGAAGAATTTAAGAAAAAGTGTAGAGAAAAGATAAATCAAATTGTGGAGAAAGATAATGTAACTTTATTATTTGTAACACATTCTACAAGTGTTGCAAAAGAATTTTGCAGACGTGGTATTGTAATGAAAAAAGGTAAAATAATATGCGACAAAAAAATAGATGAAGCAATAGAAGAATACAATAATACATTGAAAAAATAGAGACTATAAAAGGAGCAAAAATGGGAAGAGGAAAACATATTACAAATAGAAAAAAAGATGTAAAAAAGAAAAAAGGAAAAGTATTTAAAAGAATATTCTTTACATTATTATTTATAGTTCTAATTGTTGCTGGTGTAGCTTTTGGCTATATGAAAAGCAAGTTAGATAAAATAACTTATACTTATATACCATTAGAAGATATAAATATGAATGAAGGAATTGCAGAAAGCCTTAAAAATTATAGAAATATTCTTTTATTAGGAGTAGATTCAAGAGATGTTACTACAAATGACGGTTCAAGAAGCGATGCAATAATTATTGTAAGTATAAATAAAGAAACAAAAGATGTAAACCTTATTTCTGTGTATAGAGATACATATTTAGATTTAGGAGAAGATTACGGATTAGATAAAATTACACATGCACATGCATATGAGGGACCAGCACTTACAATAAGTAGTTTAAACAGAAACTTAGATTTAAATATTTCAGAATATGTTACAGTTAATTTTGAAATTGTTGCAGAAATAATAGATATGATGGATGGAATAGAAATAGATGTAAAAGAAAGTGAATTATATGATATGAATAAATACATATCTGATACATCTGAAAATACCGGAATAGAATCAAGCATGTTAACACATTCTGGAATACAGACTTTAGATGGTGTACAAGCTGTTACATATGCAAGAATAAGAAAAAATTCTGGTGGAGATTACAAAAGAACAGAAAGAATGAGAACAGTGTTAACAGCAACATTTAACAAAGCAAAAAAAATGAGTATTTCAGATATTAATGAAATTGCTGATAAAGTTTTACCTTCAATACAAACAAATATAAGTCAATCAGAAATAATTTCTTTAATACCACAAGTATTTTCATATAATATAAAAGATAATGTAGGTTGGCCATACGAAACAGAAGGGATAACATTAGATAGATGGTATGGAGTACCAGTAACATTAGAATCTAATGTAAAAAAACTTCATGAAGAAATGTTTGGAAAGGTAGATTATGTACCAACTAAAACGGTACAAGACATAAGTGATGAAATAATTGAAGAAACTGGATATACAGAATAAAAGGAAGAGATTTAATACTCTTCCTTTTTGCTAGATTTTTGTTTTTTTAGAACTAATATAAGCAATTGAAATTGTAGAAACAACTAATGTTAGTATTGCTAAACCTAAATAGCTATCTACACCAGTTTCAGGCATTTCATCTGCAACATTATCTGGCTCTGGTTTAGTTTCAGGAATAGTTTGTTCTTGTATAGAAATTTTTGCATAAATAGTAGTATCAGAAGTTATTGCTGTGTTAAAATCAAAAGCGTTAGTATATTCAGCATTTGTATAGAAACCATCTACTATTTGGTTTTCTTGTAATTCCATATGAGATTTTAATAAATCTGCTGTAATTTTTTCTCCAGAATTTACTGTTATTTTATTTGTTATATCATTATAGAATATTGTTACAATAAGTTTTTGAGTATCAACATTTGGAGTTGCTTTTTCTGGGATAGCTGTTTCAGATATTATATTATTATTTGAGTCTGTTAAAACTACTTTATTTCCTGCAAGAACTACTTTGTTTGTAGTAGAAGAAGAGTTAGTTATAGTAAAATCTGTAAGATGTCCATTTTCGGCAGGACGAATTACATTTTCGTTTGATTCTGTTGTTAAAACACCATTCATTACTAGTGTTGGGTTATTAGTAGCAGATGCTCCTTTATCAATTTCTATACCATTATTTTCTCCAGTACCATTTTTACCTAAATGTAATTTCTTTACTTCAACTTTACCACCATTTGCAAGAACTGCTCCATATTTAAAACCTGATATTGAAACGTTATCAAGAATTACTGTTGCACCATCATAAGACTGTACACCATATTTTGGACCATTTTTTAAATTAATATTTTTAAGTGTAAGTTTTGCATCAGAAAGTTGAGCTGTAAACATAGTCTGATTTCCAGATGTTGAAGTCCAATCATTTGACCCAACAACATTATGACCATTACCATCAATTGTTAATTCTTTAGCAATTACAATAGGTTTTGTAACAGTTATATCATTTTGCAAGGTAATAGTTGCACCATAATCAGCACTTGATACTGCACTGTTTAAACTTTCTTCATCATAAACAGTTGTTGCAGCATTACTAAAATTTGGCATTAATAGTGCAAAAGCAATTATTGCTATAAAAAATAAAATGAATTTGATAGTTTTATTCATTTTTTTCACCTCCATCAAAAATTATTTTTTCCTATTTTATTTTTAATATTTACAAAAAAAATCAAAAAAATTTTCCAATTTTTTATTGTTCAAATTAAAATTTAAAATGTAGAGTAATTGTAGGGGCGGACGTCTCTGTCCGCCCGTTCTTCGTAGAAATTTCTAAATATAAATCATTATCTGTTAAAAACATAAATTTATTTAGGCTCCTCGGCTCAATACGCGTTTTAGCAATTCTAGCGTTAAATTGAACGAGCCTCTCGGTTTCCGCTTCCTCCTTCAATTTTCCTTAAGAATTGCACAAACGCTCCAATCACATTCGTCGCTTCATAAATTGATGTATTTTAACAGATTTATAATATTATGGCATTTAATATTAAAAATTATAAAATAATATGAACAATAACTAAAAAAACCCTATTTCCGTAATAAATTAATGAATTTATTTAAGAAAAAACTATTTTCATTTATAAGAAAATGTTATAAAATAAGCAAGAAAGAAATAGTAATGTATTAAATAAGATTAAAGGAGAAATATGGATAATAAAAAAATAGATGTTGATAAAATTTTAGAAATATGCAACGGAGAATTGTTATCAGGAGATAGAAAAAAAGAAATAACTTCTTTTTCCAAGGATACAAGAACAATACAAAAAGGAGATATGTATTTAGCAATAAAGGGCGATAGAGTAAATGGTAATGATTATATAGAAAATGCCTTTGAAAAAGGAGCAATTGGGTGTATTACAGATGAAGAAATTAACAAGAATATAATAAATAAATATAATAATAAAATTATTATAAAAGCAGAAGATACAATAAAGGCTTTGCAAAATTTAGCAAAATACAAAAGAAGCATGTATGATATTCCAGTAATTGCAGTAACTGGCAGTGTTCGGAAAAACTAGCACAAAAGATATTATAGCAAATGTATTATCCCAAAAATTTAATGTATTAAAAACAGAAGGAAATTTAAATAATCATATTGGATTACCACTAACATTATTAAAATTAAAAGAGCATACCGCAGTAGTTGTAGAAATGGGAATGAACCATTTCGGTGAAATTAGTTTGCTTACAAGTATTGCAAAACCAACAGGCTGCGTAATAACAAATATTGGTACTTCGCATATAGGAAATTTGGGGTCTAGAGAAAATATACTAAAAGCAAAACTAGAAATTTTAGAAGGTTTAAATAAAAATGGTTTTGTTTTGATAAATAATGATAATGATTTATTAAATAAATGGGCAAAAGAAGAAAATAAATATAAAATATATACTTATGGAATAGAAAATAGTAGCAATTTTGCTGCAAGTAATATAGAGCAATTAGAAAATAGTAGTACATTTAAGATTAATGATATAAAAGTAAAAGTACCAGTTGCAGGAGAGCACTTCATCTACAATGCAATTTGTGCGTTTGCAGTAGGAAGTTTGTTAGGTATAGAAACAAATAAGATAGTAAAGGGAATTAATGAATTTAAGTTAACAGGAAAAAGAATGGATATAGAAGTTATAAAAAATAATATAAAAGTAATCAACGATAGCTATAATGCAAGTTATGACTCAATGAAAGCAGCATTGCAAGTAGTAGATAAAACCGAAGCAAAAAGAAAAATAGCAGTTCTAGGAGATATGCTAGAACTGGGAGAATACGCAGAAGAACTACACGAAAAAGTTGGAGAAGAAGTTGTAAAAAATAAAATAGATATATTAATTACGGTAGGTAAACTTGCAAAAAATATTGCAAAAAGAGCAAAAGAAATGGGACTAAAAAATATATACAGTGTAGAAAATAACGAAGAAGCAGTAATAATATTAAACAAAATATTAAAAGAAGGAGATTTAATTCTATTAAAAGCTTCTAATGCTATGAATTTTAGTAAAATTTTAGAAAAAATAAAATAATGTAGAAGGTAATAATTCTTTACCTAAAAATGAAAATATAAAGACGTTTTTTAAAGTCTAATTGGAGGTATTAAAATGAGCAAAATTAAAGTTGGAGTTGTATTTGGAGGAATGTCAACAGAGCATGATGTTTCAATAGTTTCAGGAACATCAATAGCTAAAAACATAGATAAAAATAAATATGAGGTTTTACCTATTTACATAGATAGCAATGGAAATTGGTTTGAATGCTCTGATATTTCAAAAGAATATGAAGTAGGGGATAAAATAGAAAATACTAGAAAAATAGACAATTTAATGGAGTACCTTAAAAAACTAGATGTAATATTCCCTGTTTTACATGGGCTATATGGGGAAGACGGAACAGTACAAGGGCTATTTGAACTTTTAAAAATTCCATATGTGGGATGTAGAGTACTTGCATCAAGTGTAGCAATGGATAAAGTATATACTAAAATAATATTTGATAAAGCAAATATTAAACAAGCAAAGTATGAATATATAAGAAAATACAAAAATGAATATATTTATATAGATAAAGAATTTAACGAAAAAAGATATAAATTAGATGAGGTATGCAAAATTATAGAAAAAAATTTGACATATCCTATGTTTATAAAACCTTCTAATTCAGGCTCATCAGTTGGAATAAATAAAGCAAATAATACTTGTGAATTAGCAGAATATATAGAATATGCATCAAAATATGATTCAAAAATTTTAATAGAGGAAAATTTAGTAGGAAAAGAAATAGAGTGTTCAGTTTTAGGAAATGAAGATGTTGAAGCATCGTGTGTTGGGGAAATTGCTCCAGCAGAAAGTTTTTATACATTCGATGCAAAATATAAAAATTCAGAATCAAAGCTTACTATACCAGCAAATATTAATACTGAGCTTGTAAATAAAGTAAGAGAAACAGCAATAAAAGCATTTAAAGCAATTGACGGAAAAGGACTTTCGAGAGTGGACTTTTTTGTAAATGAAGAAACACAAGAAATATATATAAATGAAATAAATACTATGCCAGGCTTTACAGCAATTAGCATGTATCCAAAATTATGGGAGCAAGTAGGAGTAAAATATTCTGAATTATTAGATAAATTAATTAAATTGGCATTAGAAAAATAGTGGGGGCGTAATCTATTTCCGCCCGAAAAAAATAATTTGGATATTACAATTAGAATAGTAGAAAGGATTAAAAATGGAATTAGAACTAATACAAAAATATATAAAAGAACATTTATCAGAAAAAAGGTATAACCATAGTGTTGGAGTAATGGAGCGTTCAGAAGAACTTGCTAAAAAATACGGAGCAGATGTAGAAATAGCAAAAAAAATAGGAATAGCTCATGATGTGGCAAAAGAAATGACAGAAGAAGAAAAATTAAAATATGTAGAAAAAAACAATATAGAAATAGATGAAATAGAAAGAAAAAACACACCACTTCTACATGCAAAAATAGGAAAAGATATAGCTATTAAAAAATTTGGGTTTAGTGAAAATATGGGACAAGCAATAGCAGAGCATACAACAGGAAATAAGAATATGGATATTTATTCTAAAATATTATTTATAGCGGATAGAACAAGCAAAGACAGAAATTTTGAAGATTTAGAGTATTTAAATAGTTTAGCAGATAAAGGGATAGACGAAGCAGTATTATACATTCTAGATAAAAAAATAGGGCTGCAAATAAAAAAAGGAGCATTAATTCATTTAAATGGAATAATTGCTAGAAATTATTTATTAGAAAACAGATGAAATAAATTGGAATTTACAAAAAGGAGGACAATAAATGAGATTTATACATATGGCAGATGTACATTTTGACACTCCATTTACAGTTTTAGGGGGAAAAAAAGATTTTGCAGATATAAGACGCCTAGAACAAAGACAAGCTTTTAAACAAGGAATTGAATATATACAAAAAGAA
Source organism: uncultured Clostridia bacterium (assembly GCA_944391865.1). Lineage (GTDB taxonomy): Bacteria > Bacillota > Clostridia > TANB77 > CAG-508 > CAG-452. The sequence goes on along the minus strand of CALXVD010000010.1, from coordinate 14,015 downwards.
AAAATCCCCTTTTTATTTATAGCCGGGGATTTATATGAGCAAAAATATATTAGAGAAAGTACAATAGAATATATTAATAATTTATTTAAAGAAATTCCAGAAACAAAAATATTTATTGCTCCTGGAAACCATGACCCATTTTTAAATAATTCATTTTATAATAATTTTAATTGGAATAAAAATGTAACAATATTTAATCAGGAAATAAAAATAATTGAATTTGAAGATGTAGATATTTATGGTTTTGGATTTTCCGATTTTTATTGTACAGATTTCGACATTAATAAAATAAAAATAAAAAATAAAGAAAAAATAAATATTTTAATTATTCATGGTTCACTTGATGCAAGTAAAACTTTAGAAATGCAATATAATCCAATAAAAACTAATGAATTAAAAAACATAGGCTTTGATTATGTTGCATTAGGACATATTCATAAAGCTAATTTTGAAAATAATGAAAATAATTTTATTTATCCAGGATCATTAATTTCATTTGGTTTTGATGAGCTTGGAGAGCATGGAATTATAGATGTAGAAATAAATAAAAATAATTCAGAAAAAAATAAAATAAATAATTTAAAAATAAAAAATAATTTAGAAGAAAATAATTTAAATAATAAAAAAATAATAAAAAATAATATAAAAATTAATTTTATTAAATTAGATAATAGAATTTTTGAAGAAAAAAATATAAATATTTCTGAAATTAATTCTGAAGAAGAATTAATTGAAAAAATAAATGAAATAAAATTAGAAAAAAATAAATTTTATAAAATAATATTAATTGGACAAAAAAATATAGAGATAAGCACAACGAGATTATGTAAATTTATTCGCGATGAAAATATTTTAAAAATCAAAGATAAAACAGAAATAAAATATAATATTGACAACTTGGCAAAGCAAAACAACTTAAAAGGTTTGTTTGTTAAAAAGATGTTAGAGAAGGTAAATGAGGATAATTCAAACATAGATGAGATAAAAAAGAGTATAGAAATAGGGTTAAAAGCATTTGACCAATAAATTGACAATAAGTAAAAAAGCACAAAAAATGTTACAAAAAACAGCCTGTGGATAACTAATAAAGAATATAGGAAATTAAAGGTTTAGAAGATGAAAAGACGAGTGAGAATAGAAGATAAATTTAGAGCGAAAAACAGTAAAAAACACCCTTAAAATTATGTAAACAAAGTAAAATGCATCATTTTGACAATACAAACTATAAAAAGAAAAAGATATAATAAACTAAATAAAAATTGTTAAAAATTTATGAGAGATATAAAATTATTAAAGATAAAAAATTGATTCAAGCAGTCGAATATTATGTAAACAAAAGTAAACTTAAAATTATGTAAATTTAAGAAAAATATAAAAAAATACATAAAAAAATATTTAAAAATTATAAAAAATTAAAAAATAAATTATTTTTTAAAAATAAAATCAATATTAATTATAAAAAATATTTAAAAATAAAATAATAATATAATTAAATAAAAATAATTAAAATAAAATAATTTATAAAAATAAAAAAATTAAAGAGGTGATTTTTTGAAAATAAATTATTTAAAAATAAATGGTTTTGGAAAAATAAAAAATAAAGAAATAAATTTAAATAAAAATATTAATTTAATTTATGGAGAAAATGAATCAGGAAAATCTACTTTATTAAAATTTATTTATTGTATGTTTTATGGTGCTTCTAAAAATAAAAACGGTAAATTAATTTCTGATTTTGAGAAATACAAACCATGGAATGGAGAAGAATTTTCCGGTAAAATAAAATATACATTAGATAATAAAGAAGAATATGAAGTATATAGAGAATTTTCAAAGAAAAATCCTAAAATATTTAATCAAAATCTAGAAGATGTTTCTAAACAATATAATATAGATAAAAATAAAGGAAATCAGTTTTTTTATGAACAAACAAAAATGGATGAATTATTATTTCAAAATACAAATTTAGTTGAGCAACAAAATGTAGTTTTAGATAGTAGTAACCAAAATGTTTTAACGCAAAAAATAACTAATTTATTATCTTCAGGGGAGGATAACATATCATATAAAAAAGTGATGGAAAACTTATCCAAAAAATTAATACAAGAAGTAGGTACTGAAAGAACATCAGATAGACCTTTAAATCAAGTGCTAGATAAAATTAAAAAAACAGAAGAAGAAAAAGAAGAATTAAATAATATTAGTAATATTTATGATGAATTAAAAGTACAAAAAAAAGAAATTAAAAATAATATATTAAATATAGAAAATGAAATTAATTTAATAAATGATATTAAAAATTATAAAGAAAAAGAAAAAATAGAGAGAGAAAAAATAAATATTAATAATAATATAAAAAAAGAATATACTGAGAAAATAATTGAATTAAAAAATAAAAATAAATTAAATAAAGAAAATAAAAAAATAGATAATAAAAAAATAAATATAATAAATTTAGTAATAATTAGTTTATTAATTATTTTAAATTTAATAATCAATTTTATTAATTTACCAGAAATAATAAATAATATAATAATTATTTCAACTATTATATATTTAATATTTTATTTTATTTTTTATTTAAATAATAAAATTAAAAATAAAAAAATAAATAATAAAAATAATTTAGAAAAAATTAAAATAGAAAAAGAAATAGAAATTTTGCAAAATAATTTAAAATATAAAGAAAATGAAATTTCAAAAGAACAAGAATTATTAAAAAATCAATATAAATCAAATTTAGAAAATTTAAAAAATAAATATAATAGTAAAATTAATGATGAAGAAATTGAAAAATTATTTAGCAAAAATTTAGAACAAATAAATTCAGAGTATGAGCAACTTAATGATATTTATAATAATAAAAAAATAGAATTAAATACGATAGAAATACAGGAAAAAAATACCACAAATAAATTAGAGCAAAAATTAAAATGTGAGGAAGAGCTGGTATATTTAACAGAGCAAAAAGAAGAATTGTTAAATTTAGAAAAAAATATTAATATGGCAAAAAATGCAATAGAAGAAGCATATAAGGAAATGAAAAATAATATTACACCTAAATTTACTGAAGAACTTTCTAAATTAATAGAAAAAATAACAAACGGGAAATATAAAAAAGCAAAATTTGATAATGAAGAAGGTTTAACAATTGAAAGAGAAAATGGAGAATATATAAATTGTAACAAATTAAGTATAGGTACAAATGATCAAATGTATTTATCTTTAAGATTATCTGCAAGCAATGAAATATCAGAAGAGAAAATGCCAATTTTTTTAGATGAGGCTTTTGCATATTATGATGATGATAGGCTAAAAAATATATTATCATACATAAATGAATATTATAAAGAAAATCAAGTTATAATTTTTACCTGCTCAAATAGAGAAAAAGAGATTTTGGATGAATTAAATATAGAATATAATTTTATTACAATTTAAATGTATTGAAAAATATAAAAAGATTGTGTTATAATACAGGTTAGTTATTTTAAATTAAAGAGGAGATACATATGTTTCAAAAGTTAGATGATGTGGAAAAACGATATGAAGAACTTAATAAAAAAATAAGTGACCCAGAAATTATTGCAAAACAATCCGAATGGCAAAAATTAATGAAGGAACATGCTGAAATTGCTGATGTGGCAGAAAAATATAAAGAATACAAAAAGGTAAAGGCAGATATGGAAGAAGCAAAAGCAATGATGGAAGATAAAGAGCTTAAGGAACTTGCAGAAGCAGAGTATTTAAATGCAAAGGAAGAACTTCCTAAAATAGAAGAAGAATTAAAAGTATTATTAATTCCTAAAGATCCAGACGACGATAAAAATATTATTTGTGAAATAAGAGCAGGTGCAGGTGGAGAAGAGGCAGCTTTATTTGCAGGAACACTTTTTAGAATGTATTCAATGTATGCAGAAACTAAACATTGGAAAATAGATATTTTAAATGAAAACGAAACTGGACTTGGTGGATATAAAGAAATAACATTTATGATTACAGGTAAGGGTGCATATAGTAGATTAAAATTTGAAAGTGGAGTACATAGAGTACAAAGAGTTCCAGATACAGAAAGTAGCGGAAGAATACATACGTCTACTGCAACAGTTGCAGTTTTACCTGTAGTTGAAGATGTAGAAATAGAAATAAATCCTGCAGATGTTAGGATGGAAGTGTTTAGAGCATCAGGTGCAGGTGGTCAACACGTAAATAAAACTTCTTCTGCTGTAAGGCTGATACATGAACCAACTGGAATTGTTGCAGAATGTCAAACAGAGAGATCTCAGGTTCAAAATAGAGAGTATGCAATGAGATTATTAAAATCCAGAATATACGAGCAAGAAAAAGCAAAACAAGATGCTGAACTTGCAAACGAAAGAAAATCCCAAGTAGGTACTGGGGATAGAAGTGAAAAAATAAGAACATATAATTATCCACAAGGAAGAATAACAGACCATAGAATAGGAATGAGTATATATCAAATGGAAAACTTCCTAAATGGTGATTTAGACGAAATGATAGACAATTTAATAGCTGCAGACAGAGCAGAGAAGCTAAAAGGTGGAAACGAATAAAATCAAGTAGCCCTAAGATAATTTGTAAAAGGGCTGCTGTTTTATTACAAAAAGATGACAAAGTTGTGACGAAATTGTAACATTCCTATTGACTTTTTACGCAAAATATAATATTCTAATACCAAACGAAAATATACTAAAAAACGGAGGAATTTATCTTGGCTATAGGTGATATAATAGTAGGTATTGACATAGGGACATCAAAAGTAAATACTGTAGTCGGCGAAGTTAACAACTTTAATCAAGTAGAAATAATTGCAACTAGCGAGTGTAAATGTTTTGGAATGAAAAAATCCAAGATTACAGATGAAGATGAAATATCATCCGCAATTTCTAAAACTATAAGTGAAGTTGAAGAAATGGCTAATTTAAAAATACATTCTGCCTATGTTACAATACCAGGAAAATATGTAACAATTGTACAAAATAGTATTGTAAAAGAAGCAAAAGATAAATATGCAGGAATCTCAACAAAAGACGTAACTTCAGCTATAATGCAAGTAAAGGATATTGATATTCCAGATGATAGAGTATTAATTGATATAGTTGCTAATGAATTTTCATTAGATAATGGAAGATCGATAGATGACCCTGTAGGAAGTTTAAGCTCTAGTTTTACAGTAAAAGGACAAGTTATATTAGCAGATAAATACTATGTAAAGCAATTAAATACAGTTTTTAAAAAAGCAAATATAGAAATAGATGGAATAGTTCCAAATGTTCTTGCAGAACGAGGTTTAATATTAGATAAAAATGAGTTAACTGATAATATTATGATATTAGATATAGGAGCAGGAAATACTGATATTGGTGTTTTTGAGGGAAATTCATTTGTATATACTAATACTATTCCTTTAGGTGGAGATAATATAACATCTGATATAGCGTATGTTTTTAATATAAGTGAAGATGAAGCAGATAGATTGAAAAAGCAATATGGACTTGCCTTAAAGTCTTTTATAGATAATGACACTGATATAATTTTGAATACATATAAAGGCGAGGAAAGGACAAAAACAATAAAAAGTTCAGAACTTATAGAAGTTATTGAAGCAAGAGTCGAAGAAATATTCTCATTAGTAAATAAAAATATTTCAAATGAAGGAATAAAATCTAATATTAATAATGTTGTTTTAACAGGGCAAGGGATTACAAATATAAATAAAAGTGATGTAGCTGGTAAAATAACACTAAATATACCAGTAAAGATTTCAACAGGAAGATTAATAAGTACAATAAAACCTAATTTTAGGTCAAGCTATGCTTTGGTAAAATATGTAGCATCAAGACCTTTTGCTAAAACGGTATCAAGTAGTATAGATACAAAATCTGATGAAAGTATATTTAGGACTATTATTGAAAGAATAAAAGAGTTTTTTTACTCGTAAAGTGACTAGTATTTATTTTTGTATTTCTTATACGAACTAGATACAATAAATATGTTATAAATTTTAGAATATATAAATTTAGAATAATTGGTAATAGAAATAGAGGTAAAAATTCTAAAATCTATATTCCAAATTCTAAAAACAAAAAAATGAAGGAGGATTAAACAAATATGATGGAAACAGAATTAGAAGAAAACAACTATATGATGGATGGAACAGCAACAATTAAAGTAATTGGTGTCGGAGGAGCAGGAAATAATGCTATTAATAGAATGATAGAATCTGGAATAAAGAATGTAGAGTTTATAGCAATTAATACAGATAGACAAGCTCTTCAATTATCAAAAGCAAATTCAAGAATACAAATAGGTGAAAAATTAACTAGAGGATTAGGTGCAGGTGCAAATCCAGAAATCGGTATGCAAGCTGCAGAAGAAAGCAAAGCAGAAATTGCAGAAGTTTTAAGAGGAGCAGATATGGTATTTGTTACAGCAGGTATGGGAGGAGGAACTGGAACTGGAGCCGCTCCAATAGTTGCTGCTGCTGCAAAAGAACTTGGAATTTTAACAATAGGTGTTGTTACAAAACCATTTACTTTCGAAGGAAAGAAAAGACTAAATCAAGCAGAAAAAGGTATTGCTAATTTAAAAGAAAAAGTTGATACTTTAGTAGTTATACCAAATGATAAATTGTTGCAAATTATAGATAGAAGAACATCAATTGTAGAGGCATTTAAAATGGCAGACGATGTTTTAAGACAAGGTGTTCAAGGTATATCTGATTTAATATCTGTACCAGGATTAATTAACTTAGATTTTGCAGATGTTAAAACAGTAATGTTAAATACAGGAATGGCACACATGGGAATTGGTAGAGCAAGTGGTGAAAATAGAGCAGAAGATGCTGCAAAACAAGCAATTCAAAGTCCATTACTAGAAACTTCAATTGAAGGTGCAAGAGGTGTTATAATTAATATAACAGGTGGAAATGAATTAGGATTACAAGAGGCAAATACAGCTGCAGAACTTATCCAAAGAAGTGTTGATCCTGAGGCTAACATCATATTTGGTGTTGTTACAGATGAGACATTAGGTGATGAAATAACAATTACTGTTATTGCTACAGGATTTGAAAAGGAAGAACCAGCAATATCTAGTATAGGAGTAGAGAATTTAGTAACAAACACATGGAATAAAAAAATAAATTCTATTCCAACTCCAACAGAAAATAAAGAATCACAAGGAGATTTAGACATACCATCTTTTTTAAGAAAAAAAGGAAATAAATAAGTAAAAATATGCAATAATTAGTTTGTTGGAACGATACAAAAATTTAATAAAAATTAGAAAACACTTATTAGAAAGTTTAGTAAGATGTTTTAAGAAAAGTTTAATAAAAAATAGTTACTAGTTAAAAACTGGTAACTATTTTTTAAATCTCATATTGACAATAATATATTCTTTATATTTATAATACTTCACTATGATTAATATGTCAAGGATTAGTTATTGATTTTTAATTCTTGCTTTAATGCTTTCTGTAATAATTGTGAAAAATTAATATCATTTTTTTCTGCGATAGTATTTAACCATGTAGGTATAGATAAAGTTTTTTTGACGGAAACATTACTATATTTTTTCCTATACTCAATTAAATCCACTTCTATTAAAGAAATAAATTGATTAGGTTTCAATTGAATATGATTATATGGAATTGTAGGTTTTGGAAATTTATCTAAATCAGATAAATATAGTCCCATGGCGTCCTGGGCCATTAAATAGGCTTCGTCGATAGTATTACCAAATGTAGAACAACCATCTAAATCAATAAAGTCAATGATATAGCACTTATCATTTTCATCATAAGTGAATATAGCTGGATAAAAATAATTATTCATATCAAATCCCTTCCTTTATTAATGTTATCTTTAGTGCATAATATATTAAATAAGACAAGAGGGGGGACTATTGTCTTAGTCCCGTTCTCTTTAAAATGGTTGCTACTAGACCTTTAGGTAGCTCTTTATTATGTATTGGTATTATTTCTGTCTGGTTTCCGTCGCCTCATTTTTAAATGAGAGCCAGATTGTGAAATTTTTACCCAACCATTTTTTTCTAGTAGCTTTACTAATTCTTTAGGATACATATAATCGCTCCTTTTTTCTTAAGTGCTTTAAAAAAGCTACTATTGTAATATATTATTGTCTTTCGACATTTTTATTATACTACGTATTAATACGTATGTCAATATTTTTAAAAAAATTTCTATAATTATATTCTAATATATTTATGTTAGACCAATGACTTATATTTTTTTCATTTAGTTGTTACTAATTTGTTACTAATAACAAATTGATTAGATAAAACAATAAAAAATTAGCAAAAATAGTCATATCAACGAATACAAGACACGAGTAAATTTGAAAGAAATAATAAAAAAAGTGAAATAATCTAAATTTGTAGATTATTTCTTTTTTTCACGCTCAAGAAATGACACTTTATTCATACAAGCTATTGTAAAATAGTTTTTACCAATTGTACAAAGAGGTGGCCTGTTGACAATATATATAGATATAATTTTTCTAGAAAACTTATTTATGAATTATATTATCTTGTTTGCAACTGGAATAATAGTTAAAACACCAATAAAAATAATTAGAACACTTATATCTAGCATAATTGGAAGTTTATATGCAGTAATTGCTTACATGTCTATTTTGCAAATCTATTCAAATACTATTTTAAAAATAATATTATCAATTAGTATGGTTTATATAGCATTTAATAGTAAAAATTTAAAAACATTTATAAAACAACTAATTATATTTTATTTAACATCATTTACTTTTGGTGGAGTTGCATTTGCACTTTTATATTTTGTAAGCCCACAAAATATATTAATGGATAAACGGAGTTTTAATTGGTACTTATCCAATAAAAATGGTGTTATTAGGTGGAATAGTTGGATTTATAATTATAACCTGGGCGTTTAAAAGTATAAAAGGAAAATTTACAAAAAAGGATATGATTTGTTCTATAAAGCTATCTATAAATTCAAATATTATTTATTTAGAGGCAATTATAGATACTGGGAACTTTTTAAAAGATCCAATTAGTAAAATGCCTGTTGTAGTAGTAGAAAAAGATTGCTTAAACGGCTTAATACCAAATGAAATATTAGATAATCTAGATAATATAATAAAGGGCGAAGAAGTAGAATTAAATGAATATATTTCAAAAATAAGATTGATACCATTTACCTCTTTAGGAAAGGAAAACGGAATATTAATAGGAATAAAAGCAGATAGTATTGTAATTGAAAACGAGGAAAAAAATTTAGAAATTAAAAATATAATAATTGGAATATATAATGGACATTTAAGTAAACATGGTAAATATAAAGCGTTGGTAGGCCTAGATTTGTTAGATTCTAAAGATAATAATAAACTTGCATATGAAAAGATACAAGCATAATTTTTGTGCAATAAAATATTTAATAAAATTTGTATTAAGCAAATTTTGAAGGAGGGAAGGTATGAATATATTAGAAATATTAAAATACAAGATAAATACAATTTACGTTAAATATTTTAATAATGAAGAAATTGAAAGTTTTCCTATATTTTATATAGGAGGTAGCCAAACGCTTCCGCCTCCACTCGAAGCAAAGGAGGAAGAAGAACTTTTAAAAAAATTATCAGAACATGATATGGAAGCAAGGCAAACCTTAGTTGAAAGAAATTTAAGATTAGTTGTATATATTGCTAAAAAATTTGAAAATACAGGAGTTGGAATAGAGGATTTAGTATCTATTGGAACAATAGGGCTAATGAAAGCAATTAATACTTTTAATACTGATAAAAATATAAAACTTGCTACATATGCTTCAAGGTGTATAGAAAATGAAATTTTAATGTATTTAAGAAGAAGTAATAGAATAAAAGGAGAAATATCAATAGATGAGCCACTAAATCAAGATGGGGATGGAAACGAATTGTTGTTGTCTGATATATTGGGAACCGAGCCTGATATAACATCAAGAGGTTTAGAAGATGAAGTAGATAAAGTGCTTTTAAAGGCTTCGATAGAAAAATTAAGTAACAGAGAAAAAAACATAATGGAACTAAGATTTGGTTTTATTAATGGAACAGAAAAAACTCAAAAAGAAGTTGCAGATATGCTCCGGAATTTCACAAAGTTATATTTCTAGATTGGAAAAGAAAATTATGAATAAAATGAAAAAAGAAATAATTAGTAAAACTGGATAAATAAAAATGAGGGACAATTCTTAAGTTACTAGTAACACTAATGACTAAGAATTGTCCCTTGGCTATGCTTCTTCTAAATCTATTACATTATCTAATTCTGAGATTTCTGTTAATACTGAATTAATATTTGTATCCTTATGGTATCTAAATACCAATTCTAAATCTTTTTCTTTTTGCTCATTTGATTTTTCTAGCTTTATTTTTTTAATGGAAATGTCATAATTATCTAAAATAGATTGAATATGTGGCATTACACCTTCTGCTTCTTTTAATGTTACATGCAATTTTAAATTGTTAAAATTATCTAAACTTCCAAACATTACGTGTGTATAAGAAAGTATAATATATACTATAAAAGTAGTAATAAATCCACCCAAATAAAAACCAGCACCAATACTCAAACCTATACATGTTACTGCTAGAAGGCTTGCTGCGGTTGTAAGACCTTTTACATTAAATCCATCTCTTAAAATGGTTCCTGCACCAATAAAACCTATACCTGATAAAAGTTGAGCAGGAATTCTAGAAGCATCTGCACCATCAGAATTAGTGCTTATATATTCACCACAAAGCATGATAAGAACAGAACTTACTCCTATTAATGCATGTGTTTTAAAACCAGCAGGTTTATTTACAGATTGCCTTTCTGCTCCAATAATACCAGCTAAAACAAAACCTAGAATTAATCTTACAATTGCTTCAAACCAAAACTGGTCAAAAAGTGTAGTGAAAAATGACATTTATTTCCTCCTAATTATAAATTTAACATATTTAATTATAGCATAAAATTAATGTATAGAAAAGGATAATATAGAAAAATTGTAATTTGTTTTTGTGATGTGTGAGGTGCGAAGTGTGAGGTGTGCTTTTTAGGGCTAGGCATTGTTAGGCTTACCCTAATTTCACACATCCCACATCCCACTTCTCACCTCACACATCACAAAAACAAATTCCAATTTGCAAATGAATTTAAACCTAATTAAAATAACTACTTATTTCTTCTAATCCATTAAAACTGTTTTGCCTTAATACTTCATATGCAAGTATTGCAACAGAGTTTGATAGGTTAAGAGAGCGTAAGGTTTTTCTCATAGGTATTCTTATTGCGTTTTCTATATATTTTTTTAATAAATCCTCCGGTAGTCCTTTAGTTTCTTTTCCGAATAAAAGAAAAATATTATCTTTATTTGAATAATCTACATCCGAATAACAATGTTTACCTTTTGTTGTAACAAAATACATATTATTTTCTTCAGGTTTATATTTGTTTAGAAATTCGTTTAATGATTCATGTTCTTCTATTTCTAATTTATCCCAGTAATCAAGACCTGCTCTTTTTAAATATTTATCAGATATTTCAAAACCTAAAGGCTTTACAAGATGAAGCTTTGCGCCTATTGCTGCACAGGTTCTTGCAATATTGCCTGTGTTTTGGGGTATTTCTGGTTCAACTAAAACAATATTTAAGTTCATAATTAATTCATCTCCGTACAGTATTATATCATATATTTTCAGAAATAAAAAATTGAATTGGAATTTGCTTTTGAGAAGTGAGAGGTGCCAAGTGTGAGGTGTGCTTTTTATGGATAGGCTACGTAAGGCTTACCCTAATTTCACACATCACACGTTCAATTTTTAACTTCATATTTAATTTAATCAAATCTTAATAATTCCTAAATTGACATTTATATCGCAAAATGCTAAACTAAAGTTACGTAAGTAAAGTAGAGGGAGAAATATGGCTAGTAAAACAAATATAAAAATTTTAAGAATTATATTAACTATTGGAATAGTAGCAGTACTATTGGTTTTTTTATGGCAATTGGCACCCTTTATGAAAGATTTATCTACAAAGGAAGGACAAATTGCTTTTAAAGAAGAGATTCAAAGCATGGGATTTACAGGATTATTAATGCTTTTTGGACTGCAAATTTTACAAATATTATTAGTAGTTTTGCCAGGTGAGCCATTTGAGGTGCTTGCAGGAATGTGTTATGGTGCATGGGGAGGAGCCTTGTTTATAACAATATCAGTATTTATAACTACAACTATAATTTTCTTTACTGTTAGAAAATTAGGAAGAAAGTATCTATATAATTTTTTCCACAAAGAAAAAGTGGACAAGGTAATGAAAAGTAAATTGTTTAAGAATCCAAGAAATTTGGAATTAGTTTTATGTATATTATTTTTCTTACCTGTATCACCAAAAGATTTATTTGTTTATATTGGTGGATTATTGCCTATAAAACCAATTAGATTTATTTTAATATCAACATTTGTAAGATTTCCATCAGTAATTACATCAACAATGGTTGGTGCAAATATATCTAATGGTAATTGGACAACAAGTTTATTAATTTATGGAGTTACATTTATAATAGCCTTGATATGTATTTATTTAGTAAGTTTAAAAGATAAAAATAAAGAAATTATAAATATAATGAAATAATTATATATGAATAAAAAATAAAACCTTCATAAAATTTGTTTATTAATCATAATATTAGTAAAGCAAATTTTACGGAGGTTTTTTATGATTAAAAAAATAGAATTACCATATAGATTAAATGATTTAGAACCATATTATAGCCAAGAAACTTTAAATATACATTATAATATTTTATATAAGGGATATGTTGATAATTTTAATAATGTACAAGAAGAACTAATAAAAGCAAGAACAGAAAATAATTTTGAAAATATTAAGTGCTTAGAAAAGAACTTGAGTTTTCAAGGGTCTGGGGTTATTTTGCATGAACTTTTTTTTACTAACATGACTCCAGTTATTTCTCAAAATATTTTGAGTCAAGGATTATTTAATCAAATTATAAAAGATTTTGGATCATTGGATAGTTTTAAAAAGCAGTTTGATGAAGCAAGTAAGAATGTTGAGGCGTCACGGTTGGGGATTACTTGCATGGGTACCAAGATTTAATAAATTGGAAATTTTGCAATGTGAAAAACATCAAAATTTAACATTATGGGGTTGTGTTCCAATTTTAGTAATTGATATGTGGGAACATTCATACTTCTTGCAATATAAATCTAATAGACAAGATTATATAAATGCATTTTGGAATATTGTAAAATGGAGAACTGTTAGTAGTAGATTTGAGTACGCTGTAAATAAAATGTAATTATATTTTATTTACATGTATCATAAATATAATATTTTCAATAATATCCATTATAGAATAAATAATTAGGACAATTCCTAAAGTTGTTAAAAGTGTTCCAGGTACAAACAAAACATATATACCGGCAACTAATATTAGAATTGCTATAAGTAAACTTAAAATCCAAGTATTTATTCCAGAATCCTTTAATTTAAATGATAAATTTATTCTGCCAATTGCGTTTATAATTATCCAAAATCCGATAATAACACTAATAAAAGAAAGAATAGCTCCACCAAAAATAATTACAAAAAGACCAAATATAGAATACATTAGTCCATACATAAAATTATAATTATAAAAGTTGTCTGAATTCTTTGAAAAGAAATATGAAATGATTTTGATTATACCAATAATAATGAATAATCCACCAACAACATAAAATATAGTCCTTACTAATTCTATTGGGTTAAGTATAAGTAATATTCCTAAGATAAGAAATAGTATAGAAGAAGATAGTGATAGATAACCAGCTTTTCTTAAAAAATTTCTCATTAAAATTCCCTCTTTCCATTTTGCTAATTATATCACTATTAAGCACAAAAAATCAATTTAAAATATGGTTGTTTTGATTTTATAAGTGACAAAATTTGATTTTTTTTGCAATTTA